>PHCD01000073.1 GCA_002842135.1 Betaproteobacteria bacterium HGW-Betaproteobacteria-8
GTTGCGTGCATCGGATCTTGGTTCACCGCCAAAACGGGCTGAGTAAACACCTGGTGCGCCCTGCAATGCATCGACACAGATGCCGGAATCGTCGGCGAGTGCTGGCAGGCCGCTGTGAAGGCTGGTGTGCCTGGCCTTGGCCAGGGCGTTCTCAATGAAGGTGAAATAGGGTTCATCCGCCTCCGGGATGTTGAAATCGGATTGAGGCAGGACTTCTATCTCCAGCGGCGCGAGCAGGTGCTGGATTTCGCGCAGCTTGCCTGCATTGCTGGTGGCAATGACTATCTTATTCAGCACGGAGCGCGGTTTTCTGCTTGTTGATTAATTCGGCGATGCCGGTCGTTGCCAGGTCCAGCATGGCATTCATGGCTTCGCGCTGGAATGGCTCGCCTTCAGCCGTGCCCTGAATCTCGACAAAGCCGCCCTTGCCGGTCATGACCACGTTCATGTCGGTGTCGCAGCCGGAATCCTCGATGTAGTCTAGGTCCAGCACCGGTTGGCCTTGATAGACGCCGACCGAGATCGCTGCCACGGAATCGAGCAAAGGCGATTCGCTGATCAGGCCGGCTTTTAGCAGATAGGAGATGGCGTCGTGCAGCGCCACATAGGCGCCGGTGATGGCGGCGGTACGCGTGCCACCGTCAGCCTGGATGACGTCGCAGTCGATCTGAATGCTGCGTTCGCCGAGTTTTTCCAGGTCGATGATGGCGCGCAGGCTGCGGCCGATCAGTCGCTGGATTTCCTGTGTGCGGCCGGATTGCTTGCCGCGTGCCGCTTCGCGGTCCATGCGGCTGCCGGTGGATCTTGGCAGCATGCCGTATTCGGCGGTGACCCAGCCCTGGTTCTTGCCACGCAAAAAGCCGGGGACTTTTTCTTCTACGCTGGCCGTGCAAAGCACATGCGTATCGCCGAATTTGATCAGCACCGAACCTTCGGCATGTTTGGTATAGCGGCGGATGATTTCAATCTGGCGTAGCTGATTGTGGGCGCGTTGGCTGGGACGATGGCTGGTAGACATAAGAATTCCTGACTTGGTAAGCCGATATTATAAGCCAAGTAAAAACCCGGGGTCGGCGCAGTGCGCTCAGGAAATCAGGAACCGCCCTGTTTGGTCTTGCTGATGGCGGACTGGATTTCCAGTATGGTTCTTTCAATCTCGTCATCGGACAGGTCGGTCATGGCAGACTCATCCATCTGCGTAATGAGCTGCTGGGTCACGGGGTTGATGATGGTGGTGGTCATACCCAGCGGCATGGTGGCGGTGGAGACAGCGACCTGGCTATTCTGGCGATCACCCCATTGCAGGCCGATGGCACTCATGTTGTCGCCGTGTTCTTCACTTACGGTTTCGGCGATATTCAGCAGTTTTGGTACGCTGTCGAGGATGCCGCCCGCGTGCAGCAGTTTGCCTATGTCGTGATCGTTGACGGCAGACCAGACCCCGTCCGTGCATAGGAATATGACATCGCCATCAATCAGTGCGCGCGGGCCGGACAACGTGATATTCGGAACTTTGTCGCCACCCAGGCAGTTGTAGATTTTGTGCAGGTCCGGGTGATTGGCCATATCCTCGAATCTCAGCTGGCCTTTGCGATAGAGCATCTGGACGATGGAGTGGTCTTCGGTACGGAAGATCAGCTGGCCGTTCCTGAAGTGATACAGACGTGAATCCCCGACATGCGCTGCATAGAGTTTGCCATCCTGCACAATGGCGGCGACTACCGTAGTGCGCGGTGAATCACTGAGGTCGTTGCCCAGCGTCAGGCTGTCGATGGCATCGTGGACCTGCAGGATATGCTCTTCCAGGAATTTGGCAGGATTGGGCAGTGTGGGGATGGCAAGGTTCTGAAATCCATCGGTCAGGGACTTTACAGCAAGCTGAGCGGCCACCTCGCCATGCCGGTGCCCGCCCATGCCGTCGGCGACCACCATAAGCAGGGAGTCCTTGCTGTATGAATAGGCCAGCCGGTCTTCATTATAGGGCCGCGGGCCTTGCCGGCTATTCTGGTAGATGGTGAATTTCATAGTGTTATCCTGAAGTTTTATAGTTCTTTTTGCAGAATATTGATGATTTTGCCCATGAAGCCATTTTTCCTGTCGCTGACTGGCAAGATGGGTGGCAAGTCGTGCTGCAGGGACTTTTGCAGCGCGTAAATACTTTGCGGCCGCTTGAGATGATCCAGTTCGAGGCAACGGTCGATGATTTTGAGCAGGTTGTCCGAATAAATGGCTTTACCGGCCTTTTCGGCAGGAACCAGGGTGTCGTTCTTGATGCGTTCGTTGGCTGCCTGCGGAGATGAGCGGGTCAGGCATGAGTACATGGTGGCACCTATGCTGTAGATATCGCTCCAGGGGCCGAGTTCGTCACGCTTGGCATATTGTTCCGGCGAGGCAAAGCCAGGTGTGTAACTGGGCGGCAGTTTGGCAATCGCGTCGGTCAATGTCTGCCGGGCGGAGCCAAAATCCAGCAGTACCGGTGAACCGTCCAGGCGAATATAGATATTGGCTGGCTTGATATCCAGATGCAGCAGCTTTTGCGTGTGCACTTCACGCAGGCCGTTCAGCAGTTCGGTGAAGACGCGGCGCACGAAGTTTTCCGAGACCGGTTCGTTGTTGCTGAGGATGTACTCCTGCAGGGATTTGCCGCGCTCGTATTGCATCACCATATATACGGTTTCATTGGCGCGGAAGAAATTCACCACGCGCACGATGTTCTTATGATTGATGTTGGCGAGTGCGCGGCCTTCTTCAAAAAAGCATTTGAGGCCGTGCCGGAAGCTGCCGGAAGCTTCGATGGTGGGCACAATGACCCGGTCGCCTTCTGTGCGTAAAGCCAGCGCACTGGGTAGATATTCCTTGATGGCTACCGTGGTTTTGTTTTCATCGGTAGCAAGATAGACATAACTGAAACCGCCAGCACTCAAGACCTTCCTGATCTTGTACTGATTCAGCTGATAGCCGATGGGTAGGGATTGGTTGGTTGTGCTGGCCATTCTCGCCTGTGACGGAGCTCATCTTTAACTATAGATATCAAGCTATTTTGGCATGAAACAGTCTGCATTTGATACCATGCCTTAAATTAAGACAGGATGCCACCAGGATGATTTATAGCATGACAGGGTTTGCCGCTCTGGAAAAAGAAACGGCATATGGTGTATTGGTGCTGGAGTTGCGCGCAGTGAACCATCGATATCTTGAATTGCAGCTCAAGCTGGATGAAAGCATGCGCAGTTTCGAGCCTATGCTGCGCGAAATGATTGCAAGCAAGTTGGGACGCGGCAAGGTCGAATGCCGTTTGAGCCTGATGCAGCGTTCGGCTCAGGCCAAGGAAGCCAAGCTGGATAACGAGGTTCTGCAACAATTGGTGCAGATGAGTGCCATCGTGCAGACACATTTTCCGCAAAGCCAGCCCTTGACGGTGGCCGATGTCCTGCGCTGGCCCAATGTGATGCTGGGCGAGCAGGTTGATCAGGCGGCCCTGGCCGAGGCTGTGCGAGAAGCGCTGGCCGCTGCCTTGCAGCAAATGACAGATTCCAGGCAGCGAGAAGGCGAGAAGCTGAAGGCTTATATAGAAGAGCGACTGGGTGAGATCGAACAGCGAGTTGCCGAAGTGAAACCGTTGCTGCCTGCACAGGTCAAGCTTTACCAGGACAAGCTTACCGCCAAGTTACAGGAGGCGATGAAGTCGTTCGATGAGGAAAGATTGCGCCAGGAGGTGACCCTGTTTGCCCAGCGTATCGATGTGGATGAAGAGCTGGGACGTTTGACCGCCCATGTTTCCGAAGTCAGGCGCATTCTCAAGGCTGGCGGTGCTGCGGGTAAGCGGCTGGATTTTCTGATGCAGGAGCTCAATCGCGAGGCGAATACCCTTGGCTCCAAATCCTTTTCCACTGAAATCTCACAAGTGGCTATGGCGTTGAAGGTGTTGATTGAACAAATGCGTGAGCAGATTCAGAATATCGAATAGCCGGTTTTCAGGCTCACATATCAAAAAGGCAATTACCCAAGAAAGCAAGTATGCGCGATTTCAAGTATTCAATTCTGGTCACCATCGTCGGCCTGGCTTTGGCTGGCTGGTGGGGCTATCACACCAGCGGCAACATGGCAGGCGTTTGGTCAGCTCTACTGCTGGCGCTTATTTTGAGCATCATGGAGATCAGCCTGTCTTTCGATAATGCTGTCGTCAATGCCTCGATCCTGAAGGACATGGATGAAAAGTGGCGGCAGCTTTTCCTTACCGTGGGTATCCTGATTGCCGTTTTTGGTGTGCGTCTGGTTTTCCCCCTGCTATTAGTGGCGGTGGCGACCAGTCAGGGCTTTATGGAAGTGGCGACCATGGCCTTGCAACGGCCGGCCGAATATTCCGAGCATCTGATGGAAGGGCATACGGCCATCGCTTCATTTGGCGGCACCTTCCTGTTTCTGGTGTTCCTCAGCTTTATCCTGAATGACGCCAAGGAGCTGCATTGGCTGGGTAAATTCGAGGAGCAGATGGCCAAGCTCGGCAAGCTGGATTCCATGGGGATTTTCATTACGCTGGCGGTCTTGCTGGTGCTGCATCAGTTTCTGCCAGTCTCGCCGGAAAAGAAGATGACGATCCTGCTGGCGGGTGTTGCCGGGGTCGTGCTTTATATTGCAGTGGATAGTCTGGGTAGTTTCTTCGGTTCGCAGGCGGATGCCGAGGTTATCGGCAAGACTGCCAAACGTAGCGGCGTCATGGGTTTTCTCTATCTGGAGATCCTCGATGCCTCGTTCTCCTTTGACGGCGTTATCGGCGCTTTTGCCATTACGCGCGATGTCATCATCATCATGCTGGGCCTGACCATAGGTGCCATGTTCGTGCGTTCCCTCACGGTGCATTTTGTTTATCGGGGCACGCTGCAGAAGTATGTCTACCTGGAGCATGGGGCGCACTATGCCATCGGCATCCTCGGTCTGATCATGTTCTATTCGATCTACGAACACGTGCCGGAAGTGCTGACCGGTCTCATTGGCGTTGTCTTCATCGTGGCATCGCTGATTTCCTCCATCGCCTATAAGCGCAAAGTTGAGGCCCTGGGTATTTCTGACAAAGCGGGTGAATCTGTATGACAGGCAATCTTTTCATCGTCGCTGCAGCCTCCGGCACCGGCAAAACCAGTTTGCTCAGTGCCTTGTTGCAAACCGATAGCCATATCCGGCTTTCCATCTCTTACACTACGCGCAAACCGCGCCCTGGTGAGGTGAATGGCGTGCATTACCATTTTGTTGATGAGGTCGAATTTCTCCGCATGCTGGGTGAAGGCGATTTCCTGGAATCGGCGGAGGTGCATGGCGCTCGTTACGGCACTTCGCAGAGACGCGTAGAGGAAGCGCTGAAGGCGGGAGATGACCTGATACTGGAGATCGACTGGCAAGGCGCGCAGCAGGTCAGGAAGCAATTACCCGATGCGGTTGGTATTTTCATTTTGCCGCCTTCAATCGATACGCTGGCGCATCGTCTGGCTTATCGCGGACAGGACAGCATGGAGGTGATTACCCGGCGTCTGGCTGCCGCCCGTGAGGAGATCAGTCATGTGGCCGAGTTTGACTATGTTATAATCAACGACAATTTCCAGACGGCGCTGGAGGATTTGCGGGCAGTGATACGCTCACAACATCTCAGGCGTGACCAACAGCTCCTGGAACATCAGGATTTACTCAATAGCATTAAATAGCACGAACAGCATTCGGAGAAATAAAGATGGCACGTATTACCGTTGATGATTGCCTTGAAAAGATTCCTAACCGTTTCCACCTGACACTGGTAGCTGCTTACCGTGCCCGTCAACTGGCCAACGGTTCGGAACCCTTGGTAAATACCCATGGCCTGAGGGACAAGCCTACTGTGCTGGCATTGCGTGAAATCGCTGCCGGCAAGGTTGGCCTTGAAGTCTTGAACCGCGGACATGCCTAAAGTGTTATGTCCAAGGCATCGGCAAAACGTTCCTCGGAATCCGTAAAGCCCGCGCCACCCCCTTTGCTGCCGGCCGACAGCGAAGACTCGCAGCTGACGCTGCTTCTTAGAGAATACCTCAAAGACGAAGACATTTCCCAGGTCTGGGAGGCCTACCGCTTCAGCGACACTGCGCACAAAGGCCAGATCCGTCGCAGCGGTGAACCATATATCAGCCACCCGGTCGCGGTGGCTTGTATCCTGGCGGAGATGCATCTTGATACGCCTACTCTGCTCGCTGCGCTATTGCACGACGTGGTGGAAGATACCGGCATCACCAAACAGGATATCAGCGACAAGTTCGGCAAACAGGTGGCCGAGCTGGTCGATGGCCTTTCCAAACTCGATAAAATCGAGTTCCAGAGCGCAACGCAGGCGCAGGCGGAAAATTTCCGTAAAATGCTGCTGGCCATGTCGCAGGATGTGCGGGTGATTCTGGTCAAACTGGCGGACCGTCTGCACAACATGCAGACGCTGGATGTGATGGGCACGGAAAAGCGCAAGCGCATCGCACTCGAAACCATCGACATTTATGCGCCGATTGCCAATCGGCTCGGCATCAATAATATCTACCACCAGCTGGAAGATCTCAGTTTCAAGTACCTGTACCCCATGCGTTATGGCGTCATCAGCAAGGCGGTGAAGGCAGCCAGGGGCAATCGCAAGGAGGTCGTCGGCAAAATCCAGGATGCCATCAGGCTGAAATTGCAGGAAGCCCACATTGAAGCGGAGGTGACGGGCCGCGAGAAGAATCTTTACAGTATCTATAAAAAGATGACCGGCAAGAACACGACGTTCTCGCAGATCTATGATATTTACGGCTTTCGTGTCATCGTCAAGGATCTGCCGACTTGTTATTTGGCACTGGGGATTTTGCACAGCCTTTATAAGCCGATTCCGGGCAAGTTCAAGGATTACATTGCCATTCCCAAGGCGAATGGTTACCAGTCGTTGCATTCCACCCTGTTTGGCCCGTTTGGCACGCCGATCGAGGTACAGATCCGCAGTCAGGAGATGCACAATATTGCCGAGGCCGGCGTAGCTGCGCACTGGATGTACAAGACCACCGATGCGCACCTGACAGCCTTGCAGCAGCAGACCCATCAATGGTTGCAACGCCTGCTCGATATCCAGAGTGAGAGTTCGGATTCGCTTGAATTCCTTGAACATTTCAAGGTTGACCTGTTTCCGGATGAGGTCTATGTGTTCACGCCCAGAGGCAAGATCATGGCCTTGCCCAAGGGCGCGACGGCAGTGGATTTTGCCTATGCAGTGCATACCGATATCGGCAACTGTTGTGTTGCCGTCAAGATCAATCACGAACTGGCCCCACTGCGTACCGAACTGCACAACGGTGACAATGTCGAGATCATCACTTCAGCCATGGCAAAGCCGAATCCTGCCTGGTTGAACTACGTGGTCTCCGGCAAAGCGCGTGCGCATATCCGGCACTTCCTGAAATCCATGCAATCCACCGAGTCTGCACATCTTGGCCAGCGTATGCTGAACCAGGCCCTGCGGGCATTGCATGTTGACCCGGCCGAGATCGACGAAGCGCGCTGGCAAAAGCTGTTGCGAGATTATGGTGCCAGGGACAGGGAAGAAGTCCTCACCGATATTGGGCTTGGCAAGCGCCTCAACGTCATGGTCGCACACCAGTTGATGGCAAAAACCGAAGAACAGAAAGTGGAAGAAGGCCTGCTGGATAGCCCGATGGAACGCCAGGCCAGACAGCTCAACAAGGTGCTGGATACCATCACCATACGCGGTTCCGAGGGAATGGCTGTTAAGTTTGCATCATGCTGTCGCCCAATCCCGGGCGACCCAATTCTGGGTTTTATCAATAAGGACAAGGGGCTGGTCATTCATACACATGATTGCCCGACCATCCGCAAATTCCGCCTGGACCCGGACAAATGGCTGGATGTGGAATGGGAACCGGACAGCAAGCGTTTGTTCAAGGTGAACCTCAAGCTGACCGTTGCCAATCAGCGCGGCATGTTGGCCAAGATTGCGGCAGGTATTGCTGACGCCGGCTCGAATATCGACAATGTCAGCATGGAAGAGCCGGACGGCAGCGCCTACACTAATATGAATTTCACGGTGCAGGTCACGGACCGCGTCCACTTGGCAGATTTGATGCGGCGTTTGCGTAAAATTCCGGACATGGTGCGTATCAATCGCGTTAAAGGTAACGGCTCGGATCAGCGCACGCAGTAAACAAACGGTTACCGCAACATTGCATTCAGTTTTAATAAATCAGTACTAATCATTGAGCATTCAATCAGGGAAATTTATGGCAAAGCAAATCATCCATACCGATGGCGCCCCGCAGGCAATTGGTACCTATTCACAAGCCGTCAAGGTGGATAAGACGGTATATCTCTCCGGCCAGATCGGCCTCGACCCGGCAAGCATGGAGATGGTCGAAGGTATCGAGGCGCAGGTTCATCGCGTTTTTAAGAACCTGCGCGCAGTGACTGAAGCGGCAGGCGGTTCCATGGCAGATATCGTCAAGCTCAATATCTTTCTGACTGACCTGTCGAATTTCGCGCTGGTGAATACCATCATGGCGGAATATTTCACCCAGCCGTACCCGGCGCGTGCCGCCGTAGGCGTTGCCTCTCTGCCGCGCGGTGCGCTGGTGGAAGCTGACGGAGTCATGGAATTAGCCTAAAACTCTCCGATTTCAAGGAGTTCAGCAAGCCGCTGCAGGCCCGGCTGC
>PHCD01000253.1 GCA_002842135.1 Betaproteobacteria bacterium HGW-Betaproteobacteria-8
GCTGGATACATGCCTTGAGCGACATCGCCATGGAAAACCTGCAGGGCTGGGTCAGTGCCGACTGGGATGAAAAACGCGCCAGCGAAGAAGCCGAACTCACACGTCTGCGCGCACTGGCCATGGGCGCCCAAAAATAGGGGCTTTGCTATACTCTCGTCTTGAATCCGGAGTTAATCCGTAATCCAGAACCTATTGGAATGAACAAATGATCGTAATTACCGGTGGCGCAGGCATGATAGGCAGCATGATCGCCTGGCACCTCAATCAAAATTCAGGCCGTGATGACATCGTCATCGTCGATCGCCAGCATCACCCTGAACAATGGCAGAACCTGGTGCACAGACGCTATGCACACTATCTGGACAAGGATCAGTTGCTCGACTGGCTGAAGCAGGCCAAAAATATCGATGCCGTGATTCACATGGGTGCCATCAGCGCCACCACCGAACGCGACTTCAACAAGCTGGTGCAGGACAACATCCAGTATTCCCAAGACCTGTGGTCATGGTGTGCCGAACACAAGGTGCCTTTTCTCTATGCCAGTTCTGCTGCCACCTATGGCGGCGGCGAACAGGGTTACGAGGACGATGAAAGCCAGACCGACAGCTTCCGCCCATTGAATGGCTACGGCTATTCCAAGCAGTTCTTCGACCAGTGGGCGCTACGTCAAGTCAGCGAAGGCAAGCCTGTTCCGCCGCAATGGTGCGGTTTCAAGTTCTTCAATGTCTACGGCCCAAACGAATATCACAAGGAACGCATGGCCAGCGTGGCTTTCCACAGCTTCAACCAGTTCCGTGAACATGGCACGGTCAAGCTGTTCAAGAGCCATTTGCCTGAATACAAGAACGGCATGCAATTACGCGACTTCGTCTACGTCAAGGACGCCGCTGCCGTGGTCGCGCATTTTCTGCAGAACCCCGAGCACTCCGGCATCTATAATGTCGGCACCGGTCAGGCACGCGCCTTCAAGGATCTCGCTTCCGCAGTCATGACCAGCATGGGCAAGTCGCCGGACATCACGTTCATCGACATGCCGGATGACCTGCAAGGCAAATATCAGTATTTCACCGAGGCCAACATGGACAAGGTACGAGCAACCGGCTACAGCCAGCCTTTCCATACGCTGGAAGAAGG
>PHCD01000254.1 GCA_002842135.1 Betaproteobacteria bacterium HGW-Betaproteobacteria-8
GAAAAGCTGCAAGCCATGACTAAAAGCTGGTCTGGCTATGCAGGCAACAGCTCGGAGTTGATCGATGTTGGAGGTGTGGCAGAGAATAAAGCCGAGATCACGGAATCCAGTGAGCTGAACAAGCCAGCCTTGCCATTAAGCCCGCGATTGGCTGCCTTGCAGGAAAATATTAATACCTTGCAAGGGATGCTCAGGCAATCATTGAGAAACGGGCTGATTCCGAGGCTAGAAGGCTACCCCGAGCTGCAACAGGAGGCTGGCGAGATATTCGCCCTGTCGGACAAGGCCGTCAAAAACGAGGACTGGCAATTGCTGGCGCGGCAACTCAAAACCTTGATCGGCAGAGTTGAGCTGATCGGTATTGAAGAGCAGGAGATCAAACACGACCTGCTGGCATTGCTCAAATTGCTGGTCGACAACATAGGCGAGCTGGTTTCCGATGACCAGTGGCTGCGTGGCCAGATTGCCGTGGTGCAGACCATTATCTCCAGTCCGCTTGAGAAGGCGCTGATCAAGGACGCGGAAAAAAGCCTGAAAGAGGTGATCTTCAAGCAGGGGGTACTGAAACATAGCCTGACTGAAGCAAAGAATAATTTCAAACAGATGGTAGCGACTTTTATTGAGCGGCTGGGCACAATATCCGACTCGACAGGCTCTTATCACAGCAAAGTCGAGGCCTACAACCAGAAGCTCTCAAGCACTGACGACATCATCCAGATCGGCGCCTTGGTCGAGAGCCTGATGCAGGATACCCATGAAATGCAGACCAATCTCTTGCGTTCGCAAGAGGTTTTGATCGAGCAGCGTAACAAGGTGGAAGCTACCGAGGAGCGCATCAGGCGGTTGGAACTGGAGCTCACGGAACTGAGCGAGAAAATACGTATCGACCAGTTGACCGGGACGCTCAACCGGCGCGGCCTGGAAGAGGCGTTTACACAAGAAATCGCGCGTGCGCAGCGGGGCGAAACGGATTTGAGTGTTGTCCTGCTGGATATCGATAATTTCAAGCGCCTGAACGACACTTATGGGCATGAAGTTGGTGATTCTGCCTTGCAGTATCTGGCTAATACCGTCAAGGAAGCCGTACGCCCGATTGATGTGGTGGCACGTTTCGGTGGCGAGGAGTTCGTGAT
>PHCD01000255.1:0-839 GCA_002842135.1 Betaproteobacteria bacterium HGW-Betaproteobacteria-8
GCATAAACCAGCAGGCTGTCACCCTGTTTGTAGCCGAAGATGGCGTTGCCGCCTGCAGCGACTGCAACGTACTGCTTGCCATCAAGCTCGTAACTGATTGGCGGTGCATTGACGCCGGCATCGGCAGTAGCCTGCCACAGCAGCTTGCCGTTATCGGCGTCGTAAGCGTTGAAATGGCCATTGCCCTCGCCGATAAATACCAGGCCGCCTGCTGTCGCCAGCACGCCACCGAGCAACGGTTGCTCAGTCTTCTGTTGCCAGCGTATCTTGCCGTCAGACAGGCCGATGGCGCTCAACAGGCCCCAGCGTTGATCGTCGGTCGGCTCCGAAGCCGTGTAGCGAATGGCGGGCACACCATCCTTTGCCGGCGTTTCATGCAGCGTATAGCGGATGGGCGCATGGATACCGGCAACAAAAGCCTGCTGACCAGCTTGATCGACGGCGATCGGTGACCAGTTGGAACCACCGAGAATGCCAGGGAAAATGCGGGTTCCTGCAAAAGTGGGTTTGGCAAAGAGGTTTTCCTGCGGCACGAATGGCTCGGACTTCAATATCAGCTCACCAGTCTTGCGGTCATGCACATAGAACCAGCCGGTCTTGCTGGCCTGTCCGACTGCCGCCACCCTTTTGCCGCCGACCGTCACATCGAATAGCGCTGGCGGGCTGGCAACGTCGTAACCCCACAAATCATGCGGGACCTGCTGGTAATACCAGCGCAACTTGCCCGTATCCACATCGAGCGCAACCAGGGATACCGTGTAGAGATTATCGCCCGGCCGTGAAATGTCATTCATCTGCGGGGAAGGATTGCCGGTGCCGAAATACAGCAGGTTCAGCTC
>PHCD01000255.1:927-2059 GCA_002842135.1 Betaproteobacteria bacterium HGW-Betaproteobacteria-8
TCCCATCCCTTTTCGGGGATGCTGTCAAACTGCCAGACCTTTTTGCCGTTATTGATATCGTAGGCGGCAAGAAAGCCCGGCCGGCCATAGAGCCCGGTCACGCCTATCACAGCACCCAGCGGCGCATCGCTACTCGGATTATCGATATGCAGGCCATAGCCGACCCCGGTGACGCCGATCATGACCTTGCCCTTGTAGACCACAGGCGCCATCGCCATGCCGATGCCGGTGCCGCCGGTCACTTTGGCGGTGCTGTTGGGGTCGCTACTGCTCAGTTCGTCCTGCGTCTCGGTCTCGACATTGGACTCGACCACGTTGATATCCCACAAAAGTTTGCCGCTTTTGGCATCCAGCGCCAGCAAACGGGCATCGACCGTGCCCATGAATACCTTGCCGTCGCTAACCGCTACACCGCGGTTTGCGGGCCCGCAACACAGCTTCCAATCAGCACGGCGCTGATGCTCATAGCGCCAGAGCTGCTTTCCCGTCCTGGCATCCAGCGCCACTACATCGTTGAACGGCAGGGAGAGATACATCACCCCATCGCTGACGATAGGCGTTGCCTGAAAGGTCTTCTTGACCCCACTGTCGTATTGCCAGGCGAGGGCCAGATTCTGCACATTGTCGCGATTGATCTGCGTTGCGGGCGAAAAACGCTGATTCGTGTAATCGCGTCCGTAACTCGGCCACTGACTGCTGACCTGATCACCGATCTGAATCGAGGTGCTCACGGACGAGCAGGCAGGCAGAACCGCAACAGTTGCGATCAATACGTAACAACGCAGCATGGATTTGTTCATGGCAGTCAGGGCTTTCAGTTCAGACAATGAATGATGAAGTATACCGCCTAGCATATTCAAAATGTAGGCAAAACGAATGACGACGTTTTCAAAATGGTCATTCTGCAGAAAACATATACGGACTGCATCAATTTTCAGATTGATGGCAAACCTCAATTACGCCCCTTCGTTTCTCGCAAACCATTGCCGCAACACAGGAAAATCATGAACAGAATATTGCCTAATATTTATTTGAATAATATTTGAATAAGTATTTATCTATACAAAAATCATTATTAATCAAATAAATATTGCAATATTCAGAACTATTGAATAGATTTTGCATCGTAATG
>PHCD01000074.1 GCA_002842135.1 Betaproteobacteria bacterium HGW-Betaproteobacteria-8
CCCGTGGTGCTGACGTTCGCCAGGTTGTTGGCAATCACATCCATCTGCGTTTGCTGGGCATCGAGGCCGGTCTTTGAAATCCAGAGTGAACGTATCATTTTCGTCTCCTATCCGCAGCCATCGGTGATGAGCTGCGCAAGATTGATGTGTAATGCTTTCATGTTAAGCCCCAGACTAGGAAGTCAAACTCAAGAGCTGACTGGCTTTATCAGCGTTATTCTCAGCTTTCTCCAGTAGCCTCATCTGAGAATCGAACTGTCTGGCCAGGCTAATCATATTGACCATCGCTTCCACCACGTTGACATTGCTGCCTTCAAGCGCGCCGCCAACCAGATGCACTTGCGGATCGACCTCTGCAGCCTCGCCGCTCTTCAGTTCAAACAAGCCATCATTGCCGCGCACCATGCTCTCTTCAGGCGGATTAACCAGTTTCAAGCGGCCCAGGACATTGATTGCACCGGGTACGTAGTTATTGGATACGGTCGAAATAGTGCCGTCTTTGCCGACCGAGATCGTCTCATCCGGCGGAATGCCGATCGGGCCACCGTCGCCCATCAGGGTAAGGCCGTTGGCCGTCTGCAAAACCCCGTTCTCGCTGACCTTGAGCGAACCGTTACGCGTGTATGCTTCGCTGCCATCCGGGCGAATGACACTGAGCCAGCCTTTGCCCTGGATAGCCACATCAAGATCTCGGCCAGTCTGCTGCAGCGGCCCCGGGGTGAAATCGCTACCGACGGTCGCGTCGACGACGAAAGCACGTGTCGGCAAGCCCTCACTGACAATTGGCACGGCACGAAAAGAATCGAGCTGCGCGCGGAAACCGGTTGAAGTGGCGTTCGCCAGGTTGTGCGAGTTCGTCGTCTGCTGTTCCAGAATGTGTTTGGCACCCGTCATTGCGGTGTAAATCATCCTATCCATCGCATGCTCCTTCTTTCACGCTCCCGTTAGCGCCGGTTAACGCAAGTTCACCAGGGTTTGTAATACCTGATCCTGCGTCTTGATGGTTTGTGCGTTGGCTTGATAAACCCGCTGGGCGGTAATCATATTGACCAGCTCTGCTGTCAGGTCGACGTTGGAATCTTCTACAGCAGATGACTGCAACACACCAAGCCCACCTGTTGCTGGCGCACTGACCAGAGGCGCGCCGGATGTGGAACTCTCAGCCCAGGCATTGTTACCCAGGGATTGCAAGCCATTGGGATTCACGAAATTCGCCAGGACGACTTGCCCAAGGTTTGCTGACTGGCCGTTGGTGTACCGGCCAACGATAATGCCATCCGCGCCTACATTAAACCCGGACAGGCGGCCGGAGGTGAAACCATTTTGCGAAAGGCTGTTCACGCTGAAGTTGGAACCGAACTGCGTGCTGCCGGAAAAATCCAGATTAACGGCAAATGGAGTGGTTGCCCCGGTCGTCACCGGCACACTCAACGCGGCGGTTGAACCCGTTGGTGCCACCCCGGTGCCATCAAAAGTCATGGTGGTTAGTGCGGTGGCAGGCGTCACGCCATCGACGGTGGTAAAGACATCCCAAACGCCGGGAGCGGTTTTAACGAAAAAGGATTGCAAGGTATGCGGATTACCCAGGCTATCGAAAATCGATACGGAAGTTGAATTATGATAAGTCGCAGGATCGTCAGGATCGAATCCGGCGGCCGTCAGGGCGGCCTCACGAGAATCGAGGTTAATCAACCCCGTCACCTGATCTGTCACGGCTGGTTGTAAATCCGCAGTATCAATTTGCAATTCCACCGGGCTACCGGTCAACAGATTGCCGGCAGCATCTGCGGCAAAACCGGTCAATCGCTTGTTATCGGCGTTGACGATAAAGCCATCCTTATCCATCTGGAATTGGCCGTTCCGGCTATAAGTAATACTGCCGTTATCGCTCACCCTGAAAAAACCACCGCCATTGATGGCAATATCCAGCGGATTATTCGTCGCACTGATATTGCCCTGCGTAAACTGCTGCTGCACTTTGGCGATTTTGACACCAATCCCCACCTGCGATGCGCCGCTACCCGTCAGCGAGTTGGCATAGACATCGGCGAATTGCGTTTGTGACTGCTTAAAACCAACAGTGCTTGCATTAGCCACGTTGTTGCCCAGGACTTCCAGGCTTTTGGAAGCCGCATTTAAACCGCTTAAGCCTTGTTGAAAACTCATTTCGCTCTCCTTGTTGGTGAGTATTGACTCAATTGAATATGTTTAAAGATTCGTTAAAAGACCTGCTTGATTTCGCCCAGGCTGACAGATTTCATATTGCTCAAATTCATCTGTATACCGTCTGCGCTATTACTTACGCTGTTGACCATGCTGTATGCCATCGAAACCGCATCCACTTTCCCGCTGGCATTTGTTGCGGTCACTTCATAGAAGTAGCGGCCATCGGCAGCCTGCTCACCCGAGTCCATCTGCCCACCCCAACTCAGCTCCAGCAAACCGAAAGCTTGTTTACCCAGATTCATCTCACGCACCGTGACGCCATCGGCATCCTTGATAGTCACTTTCACGTTATCCGCACTCGTTGGCAGGTCAACCGCAAACAGGCTTTCGCCTTCAAACAAATCCGTATTGTTGCCCTCGGTCAACACCACATGGCCAATCATGCTGGACGCTTGCATGGATTGGCTGGATTGCACGCTGCCGATCAAGGATTCCAGCGTATTGTTGAGCTTGTCGATACCCGTTACTGTCGAAAGCTGTGCCAGCTGGCTGCTGTGCCAGCTGGCTGGTGACCTGGGCGTTATCCAGCGGATTGAGGGGATCCTGGTTTTTCATTTGCGTCACCAGCAAGGTCATGAACCGGTCTTGCGCTTCCTGTGCACCGGTCTTATTGGCGTTCCGGCTCCCGTTCACGGAATCCAGCAGGCTTTGTGATACTTTTTCATTTTGTACAGTGGTCAATTTATTACCCCTTTAACGAGTCATTGTTACCAAATCAGGATTGGCCGATGCCGAGCGTCTTCATCAGCATGTTCTTCGTGGTATTCATGATTTCAACGTTGTTCTGGTAGGCACGCGATGCAGCAATCATGTTCACCATTTCTTCCGTCACGTTGACGTTGGGCATGGCCACATAACCATTCTCATCGGCAAGCGGATGTTCCGGCCGGTGTACCATCTGCGGCGGCCGGCTATCTTCAATCACTTTCTGCACCTTCACCCCGCTGGCATCCTGCCCGCTGAACGGCACAGCCTCGAACACAACCTGCTTGGCTTTATATGGCTGGCCGTTAGAGCTAGTGACACTGTCCGCATTGGCCAGGTTGCTCGCCACTACGTTCAGGCGTTGCGAATGCGCACTCATGGCAGAGCCGGCAATATTGAATACATTAAATAAAGACATGTTGTTCTCCCGATTGAATATCAGCCAAGTACTTAAACTTACTGCCCTTGTATAGCCGATATGAGTGACTTAAGCTGACCGTTGAGCATGACCAGGCTGACCTCATGACGCACTGCATTGTCAGTAAATTGATTGCGCTCAACATCCATATCGACCGTGTTGCCATCGACACTGCCCTGCATTTCCTGGCGATATTGCACTCCGCCGGGCAAGCCAGCGCTCAAAGCCTCGGCCAAAGGTTGCGCCGCCAAATGTGCGGATGCCGTTTGTGTCAGCACAGTGCCCGAAGCTGACACGCCAGACATGGCATTCTTGAAGGCAGCGGAAAAATCGACATCCTTCGCCTTGAAATTAGGGGTATCCGCATTGGCGATATTGGCCGCAATCAATTCCTGCCTCTGCGCACGCACGCGCAAAGCCGTCTGATGAAACCCCAGGGCTTCGTCTAATTTACCTATCATCTTTCACCTCCTGCAGTACCGGCCCCGCTCCCTGATAACAATTCAAGGAAACCGGGTTGACGCCGTTAACCTAAGATGAAGCAAAGTCTAGGACTATCCGAAGACTTTCAATTGGAAGAGTAGAGATGAGAAAATGCCGCTTTTCCGGGTTTTACTGGACACCCGGCTGGGTAAAATGCACCTTGTCATTTTCTTTAATGGATTGTGAGAAGCAACATGACCCGGCAAGCAAGCACTCAATCTAAGGCATTCGACCTGAAGCTTTATCAAGCCATTCTGGCTTGCACCATCATGCTGTTCACAAGCCTTGCGGACGCAAACCAGACGGTTGCCAGGCCGAACCTTCAAGATACGGACGCTATTAAATCCAAGGTCAACGAATTCCTGCTGATACAGACCATGGGATTGCCGGGGAAAGTCATCATCAACGTCGGCCACATCGATCAGCACATCAGGCTTCAGCCATGTGCTGCGCTGGAAACCTTCCTGCCAACAGGCAGCCGTGCATGGGGCAGGACTACCGTGGGAGTCAAATGCACAATGCCTGAGTCCTGGACAATTTACGTGCAGGCACGCGTCAATGTCAGTGGAGAATACCTCGCTGCCGCCTCGCCGCTCAGGCAAGGTCATGTATTAAGTGAACAAGACCTCATGTTCTTGACAGGCGACTTGACTACCTTGCCGCCCAACATCCTCACCGAAAAAACCTTTGCCGTTGGCCAGACCGTTTCATCGTCCATTAGCGCTGGCACTGTGTTGAGACAAGACATGTTGCGCAAACCGGCGGCAGTGACACAAGGCCAGACTGTCCGCATTGTATCCACCGGCAAAGGCTTCAGCGTCAGTGCAGAAGGCCTGGCCCTGGCCAGCGCCAGTGAAGGCCAGGTGGTCCGGGCCAAAACCAGTAACGGTTCGGTTGTCAGCGGAATTGCCCGTAGTAGCGGTGAAATTATCGTGAGTTTCTAGTTTTTAACCTGGTAGCCAATGATGAAGGCATCATGCCAAATGAAAGAATTAAGGATTCAGTGTTAAAGTTTTTGTGACTTCTGCCGTAAAAAGGTTGAATGTAGCTAACCTTGAATAAAGCTAACACCTGAACAAATAAGCAAAAGGATGCAGCAATGAAAATTGATGACGCGCTTAAAGTAAACCCTGGGCTAGCGACCGGGAATACGGATGCCAAAACTGCCAAAAGCACAGAAGCTCCAAAAACTGAACACGGCACGGGCGAGAAAGTCACCCTTTCCACACGGTCCTCAGAACTTCAATCATTGGAAACCAAAACGGTATCTGAAGAAGCCTACGATGCCGGCAAGGTTGAAGCGATCAAGGCCGCCATCCTGGATGGCCAGTTCAAGATCGATTCAGGCAAAGTGGCGGATGGCTTGATTAATACAGTCAAGGACCTGCTGACCAGCTCCGGGGCCAAATAAGCCAGGGAAAGTGTCTTCACGGCAAATGTCTTCACGATAGAAAGCATATATGAGCACAGCCATTTCAATCGAACAGGAATCTCATACCGTCGGCAGATTGATCGAGATTCTTGAGCAAGAACAAAGCTACCTCATTAAAGCGGATTTCGAACAGATACAAACCCTGCTGGGAGAAAAATCCACGCTCCTGCAAAGCCTCAACCAGCTCTCACAAAACCGCTACCAGTGGCTATCGGCCGCTGGTTACCCGGCAAATGAATCCGGCATGTCTGACTGGTTAAAAGATAATAGTGAACATGCCCTGCAGACTTCCTGGCTCACCATGCAGCAAACCCTGCTCAAAGCAAAAGAACTCAATCGCATTAACGGCATGCTCATCAACAAGCACTTCACCCGCAACCAGCAATTGCTCAGCGCCCTGCAAGGCCAAACTGAAACCGATCACTTTTACGGCCCCAGCGGCCAGGCCACGTCAAACAGCCGCGTGCGCGGTACCGTCATCGCCTAACTCAAACAGCTACATACCTATATCAGCCTGCGTAGGGCGCACTGCACCCATTAAGAGCATCACCTCCAATCTATAGCCAACAAGTTGGCAAGACTGGTGGACAAGCGAGTGCGCCGCATGGCGCACCCTTTCAAACCTCATAGACTTTCCGTATTCAACGCAGGGAGCGATAGACGGCGCGACGCGTGCGCTTGCTGAGGACGAGTTGCCAGAGTTGGCCCTGGCGTGAGCGGAAGTAGCCGGCGCAGCACATCAGGTAGTATTTCCACATACGGTAGAAGCGCTGGTTATAACTGGATGCCAATTGCGGCCAGGCACGGTTGAAGTTGTCCCACCAAGCCATCAGCGTGCGGTCGTAGTCCTGGCCAAAGTTATGCCAGTCCTCAATGATGAAGCGTTGCTCCAGACTCCGGGTGATCTGCGCGGCTGATGGCACCTTGCCATTGGGAAAGATATAACGATCTATCCAGGGGTCGGTGCAGGTGGATGTGCTGTGGTGGCCGATGGTGTGCAGCAGAAACAGGCCGTCGTCTTTCAGTAGCTCGAAAGCCTTCTGGAAATACACCGCATAGTTCTTTGGGCCAACATGCTCAAACATGCCGACCGATACGATCTTGTCGTAACTGCCTTCAAGCAGGCGGTAATCCATGAGGCGGATTTCCACTGGCAAACCGGCGCAACGTGCCTCCGCCAGTTTCTTCTGCTCTTTTGAGACTGTGATCCCAACCACCTCGACGCCATAGTTGGCGGCTGCGTGCCTGGCCAGACCGCCCCAGCCGCAGCCGATTTCCAGCACGCGCTCGCCCGGTTTCAGCTCCAGCTTGCGGCAGATCATGTCGAGCTTGTCATGCTGTGCCTGCTCCAGGTTGTCGGCACGAGCCCAGTAGGCGCAGGAGTAGCTCATGCTGGAATCGAGCATGACTTCGAATACATCGTTGCCGATGTCGTAATGGCGCTCGCCGACCTGAAAGGCGCGGGCGAAGGATTGCAGGTTGAACAGGCGATGTCGCAGGCTTTCGCCCAGCATGCGAACCTTGGCCCAGCCGATGAGCTTGGTCTCAATCTCGGCGCTCAGCAAGCGTTCGATAGTTTCATCCAGTTGCTCTGTATCCCAGAGCCCGTCTACAAAAGCATCGCCAAAACCGAGCGAGCCTTTATAGAGGATGCGGCGATAGGCCTCGTGATCGAGGACTTGAATATCCCATAGCTGTTGACCGTTGAATTGCACGCCCGCATGCGCAAAGATTTCCGCAATAATCGCTGGCGCGACCGGCCCTGAAGATTGACTCGTCAATATACTGCCCCCCCTGAAGAATTGTCATAAACAAAACACTCAAAGATTTCAGTCACACGACATCTTAATCTGAATTCACGCCAGATGCGCAAACTCA
Source organism: Betaproteobacteria bacterium HGW-Betaproteobacteria-8 (assembly GCA_002842135.1). Next base: position 7,143 of record PHCD01000074.1, read on the forward strand.
TGCACCCGTCATGCCCGATTTTATTGGTTAGCAGGCATGACGCAATATTTGCCCCAAACAATCAAGCCGCCGAAGGCAAGTTACAGCATAATAATAGGAAAGAGGCTTTTTGAAAGTGAAATATGGCAGTTTGCGAGTTATGTACAAGTGCAGGTGGTGAACTGATTTGGCAGGATGCACATTGTCGGGTGGTGCGGGTGGATGATGTCGATTACCCCGGATTCTGCCGCGTCATCCTGAACAAGCATGTAAAAGAAATGACGGACCTCAATAGCCGGGAACGGGAAAGCCTGATGTCAGTGGTATTCGTCGTTGAACAGGCCATACGCGAAATCCTGCAGCCGGAGAAAATCAATCTCGCATGTCTGGGCAATATGACGCCCCATCTGCACTGGCATGTGATTCCGCGCTACAAACAGGACAAGACTTTTCCGAACCCGATCTGGGGTCGCTCCAGGCGTGAAACGATGGCCATTCCGCTGGATAGCGGCACTGCCTTGAAACTGAAGAAAGCTATCCAGCAAGCGCTGAATTAGAGGCCGTCGACCAGCAACCTTTCAACTACCTTGCCCTGCACCAGGTGGGACTCAATGATTTCGTCGATATCCTCGTTATCAACAAAGTGGTACCAGACTGCCTGCGGATAAACCACCAGCAGCGGCCCTTCGCCGCAACGGTCGAAGCAGCCTGCCCGGTTGATACGCACCTTGCCTGCACCGTTCAGGCCCAGCTTTTTCACACGCGCTTTCATATAGTCAAAGGCAGCCTCTGCGCCATAATCGGTACAGCAGGCACTGCCATCCTCGCGCTTGTTCAGGCAGAAAAATACGTGATGTTGATAATAGTTTTTCATGGCTACAGAAGTGTCCGTGGATTAAAAAGCCCGGCTTAATCTGCCGACAGGCTGTCCTGCCGGGTAAAAGTCCAGGTTCTGGTAATGCTGAGAATATCGGTATCCTTGCGGATATTCTCCGGGAACGGTGCATAAGGCGCTGCCAATTCGACGATGCGCATAGCAGCATTATCGAGTATCGGATAACCGGAACTCTGGTTAACCTCCACCTTTTCAAGCGAACCGTCGGCCTTGATGGATACTGTCAGGCGCAACCGACCATACAACTTTTGCTCCTTGGCTGCTTCCGGATAATTAAGGTTGCCCACTCGTTCGACCTTTTGCCGCCACGCCTCAACATAAGTAGCAAACCGGTATTCCTGCGTCCGCGCGCCCAAAAACTTACGCTTGGGCCGTTTCTGGTATTCATCCTGCTGCTTGGAAATCTGCGCTTCCAGACGAGCCATATCGGCAATTGCAGTGGCCAGATTGGCACGATCGATGGTTTTCGATACAGCCTCGCGATTCTGTCCCTGTTCCGGCTGCGAAGTTTCGGCTTGCCTGGTTAACTGGCTTTCTGCCGTTTTCCTGGATTGCGCTTGCGTCATCAAAGCCTGCGCCTGTTTTTCCAACTCGGCCACACGCTTTATCTGGCGCTCCGCCTGCGCATCGGCTTCTGCCTTTTTTTGCGCCTGTTGAAATTCTTCCGCCGGTTTTACCGTAGTCTCGACTGGTTTTTTCTTGGGTGCGGGCAGGGCAGATTTGGCACGCCGGTCTTCATCGGTATTGCCGCCCCGGTCCAGGTTCGCCTGTGCCAGTGCATCCGCCTTCTGCGGCGCAGATTCGGTTTTGGCATTCACCAGCACGATTTCCAGCGCAGGAATATTGTCCTTGAAGCGTTGCAAGTCCGGCGGCTCGAATTTGATGGCGGCGATCACCACTGCATGCAATGCAACTGACACCATCAGTGTCAGTGCAAGCGGGTCCTGTGATTTCAACACTGCCAGATTCAAGTGCCTTATCCCTGTTCGAGCCTGTCGAGTAATTGCTGATGTATGCCGCCGAAACCACCATTGCTCATGACGAGTATATGATCCCCCGGCTCGGCAGACTGAACAATCGCTGCGACCAGCTTTTCCATATCGTCAAAAGTGCCGGCTTTATGCTGGATAGGCGCAAGTGCCTGCTGTGCATCCCAACCGAGATTGGCGCCATAACAGAACACACGGTCTGCCTCTGCCAGGCTATCGGGCAGGGCTGCCTTCATCACGCCCAGCTTCATGGTGTTGGAACGCGGTTCAAGCACAGCCAGGATACGTGCGTTACCGATTCTTGCCCGCAGGCCTGCGACTGTGGTCGCAATGGCGGTCGGATGATGGGCAAAGTCATCGTAAACAGTGATGCCGTTGACCACACCGCGCGTTTCCATCCGGCGTTTTACATTCTTGAACTGCCCCAGCGCCTCAATACCGACCTCCGCCGTCACACCGGCATGGCGGGCAGCGGCAATGGCAGCCAATGCATTCATGCGGTTATGTTCACCGAGCAGATCCCAGTTCAAACGGCCCTGCAATTGCTGCTGGTAGAGGATATCGAAGCTGCCATCAGCAGAGACGTTCTCCGCCTGCCATCCGGCCGCCGTACCGAAATGCTCTACCGGCGTCCAGCAACCACGATCAATGACACGCTGCAGACTTTGCTCCCTGCCGTTCGCCACGACCAGGCCCTGACTCGGGACTGTACGCACCAGATGATGAAATTGCGTCTCGATGGCAGCAAGATCAGCGAAGATATCGGCATGATCGAATTCAAGATTGTTCAGCACGGCGGTGCGCGAACGGTAATGGACGAACTTGGAGCGCTTGTCGAAGAAGGCAGTGTCGTATTCATCTGCCTCTATGACAAAGAAAGGCGAAAGACTGTTCGCATCCTGCCGGGGGACGCCGGGCAAACGCGCCGAAATGCCGAAATTCTGCGGCACACCGCCGATCAGGAAACCGGGCGCCAGGCCGGCGTACTCCAGTATCCAGGCCAGCATGGAAGAAGTTGTCGTCTTGCCATGGGTACCGGCAACAGCGAGCACCCACTTGCCCTGCAACACCTGCTCTGAAAGCCATTGCGGACCTGAGATATAAGGCAGGCCGCGATTGAGGATTTCCTCCATCAAAGGGTTGCCGCGTGAAACGACATTGCCAACGACATAGATGTCCGGGTTGAGCGCAGTCTGCGCCGGGTCGAAACCCTCGATCAGCTCGATGCCTTGCGCCTCGAGCTGCGTGCTCATGGGCGGATAGACATTGGCATCGCAACCGGTGACACGATGACCGGCGGCCTTGGCCAGCACTGCGATACCCCCCATGAAAGTACCACAAATACCTAGGATATGAATATGCATACTGAAATCAAGCCGCCTACTGTTAAAGTTTTAGCTAAGGTTATTTTAGCAAACTATTAGTTTTTATGGGTTTTAACCCGGATGTTTCATGAATTCGCGTGATGATCGCGCAGGATATTGGTTTTCCAGTGCTTTTTACGAAGGAGCGGTGTAGTTATTCATACACCCGACTGAGGAAAAAGTGCTGGGAAACTAATAGACAAGCGAGGGCGCGTGAAATTTATGAGACATCCGGGTTAACTCAAATTCGGCGCCAGCCAACGCTCCAGATATTCCTTGGTCAGACCACGTCGTTGCGCCATGTCGGCCAACTGGTCGGCGCCTATCTTGTCCACACTGAAATATCTGGATGCCGGATGAGCGAAATAGAAGCCGGAAACCGCGGCACCCGGCGTCATGGCAAAGGAGTCGGTCAGGGTCATGCCGATCTCTTCCGCTTGCAGCAGCTTGAACATGTCCGCCTTCACCGTGTGATCCGGGCAGGCCGGGTAACCGGGCGCCGGACGGATGCCGCGATACTCTTCCTTGATCAGGGCTTCCTTGCTCAACTGCTCGTCCGGCACATAACCCCACAGATCCTTGCGCACGCGCTCGTGCAGGTATTCGGCAAAGGCTTCGGCCAGCCGGTCAGCCAGCGATTTCAACATGATGGCATTGTAATCGTCATGCGCGGCGAGGAAGCGCTGCTCGTGCTTCTCGATGCCGAGCCCGCCGGTCACGGCGAACAGACCGATATAGTCGGCAATGCCGCTTTCCTTGGACGCAATGAAATCCGACAGGCACTGGTTGGGCCGGGCAACGCCGTCGATCACCGGCTTCACCGTCTGCTGACGCATGCCGTACCAGGTGAAAGCCACTTGCGTGCGGCTGTCATCGGTATAGATCTCGATATCGTCGTCATTGACCGTATTG
>PHCD01000256.1 GCA_002842135.1 Betaproteobacteria bacterium HGW-Betaproteobacteria-8
CCAGACCGGCTCGCATTCATCCGATACGTCGGCAATCAAATCATGCCACCAGATGTTATTGGCATGCCATTCGATGTCGATACCGCTGCGCCGGAAGACAATGACTTTTTCCACGCTTTCGCAGCCCGGCATCTGCATGGCTTCATCCACTGCCGATTTCAACGGTAATGAACGACCACCGCGGAACTGGCCGTCCGCAGTCACTACTGCGCGCGCGCCGGTATCCTGGATACGTTCCTGTATGCTCTTGGCAGAAAAGCCGCCGAATACGACGGAATGGGTCAACCCCAGTCTGGCGCAAGCCTGCATGGCGGTGATCGCTTCGATGCCCATCGGCATGTAGATCAAGACGCGATCGCCAACCTGCAGATCGAGCTTCTTCAGGCCGTTGGCAAAACGGCAGACACGCTGGTACAGCTCGCGATAACTGACATGCGTCACCTGCCCGTCGTCGGCCTCGAAGATCAGTGCGGTCTTGTCGCCGCGCGTAATCAGGTGACGATCCAGACAGTTGTAGGAAGCATTCAATTCGCCATCGGCGAACCAGCGATAGAACGGGGGATTGGAGTCATCGAGTACCTGCGTGAAAGGCTTTTTCCAGTCGAGCAACTCACGCGCAAGCTTGGCCCAGAAGCCTTCATAATCCTGTTCGGCCTCATCACACAATGCCTGATAGGCCTGCATGCTGGGAATCGCAGCCTTGGCTTTCAGGGCATCGCTCGGCTCGAACAATCGGGTTTCATGCATTACAGATTCGATAGAACTCATGACTACACTTCCCTCTCCACAAACAATTTTTATAATTTCATACGGCTTTATCAGCCAATGACCACAAAAACAAAAAGCCCATTACCAGCTAAGCAGTGAATGGGCTTTTTGCGGTGACTGCGTGGATTACTTGGCGACCTTTACTTTGCAACCTTGGCCAGCGTGTTCCAGGTCTCGATCAGCGTATCCGGATTTAATGACATGGTCTGGATACCTTGAGCCATCAGCCATTCGGCAAAGTCGACATGATCCGAAGGGCCCTGACCGCAGATACCGACATACTTGCCTTTGCTGTTGCAGGTCTGGATCGCCATGGACAGCAGTTTCTTCACGGCCGCATCGCGCTCGTCAAAGCT
>PHCD01000257.1 GCA_002842135.1 Betaproteobacteria bacterium HGW-Betaproteobacteria-8
GCCTTTGCATTGCATGTGTCATTTGCTTTGCGTATAGTTTGTTCATCAGATGGCCACCAATGGAGTATTAATAATGAAAAAAGATTTGATGAGTCTGGCGATTGCCGGAGTTTTTGGTTTTGGTGTAGCAACTGCTCAAGCAGGTGATGCTTATGAAGGTTCCTGGTACATCGTTCCCGGCGTCAGCTACATGCATACTGACAGCGATCTGGATGCTGATAACGATGCAGGTGGTTTTCTGCGTATCGGTAAGGAATTGAGTGAACACTGGGATGTGCAGATTGGTGCAGGCCATGCACGTGCCGATGAAGACTTGAGTGTTCCTGGTGGCAGCGGGAAATTCAAGCAGACACTGTTCGGTGTTGATGCCCTCTACATGTTCAGTCGTGACAGATTCAGACCGTTCCTGTTGGCTGGTCTGGGTTTGGCTCGTAACAATATTGATTACGATGTCAACGGCGTTGATATCGGTGACAGGAAGACTTCATGGATGGCCAACGTCGGTGTCGGTGCACAGTTCATGTTCACTGAGGCACTTGGCATGCAGGCTGATTTGCGTCATGTCTGGAGCCGCGCAGAAGCTGAAAATAATGCCAAGGCGGTTGGCGATCTCGGCTTCAACGGCACCGAAACCATCGGTAATACTTATTTGAATATTGGTGCCATCTGGAAATTTGGCGCTCCGAAGAAGGTGGCAGCTGTTGAGCCTGAACCATATGTCGCACCGGAGCCCGCACCAGAGCCTGCTCCAGCCCCCAAGGTTTGCAAACCCAAGATTGAGCGCCTTGAACTGTCAGCTGAAGTTCTGTTTGGTTTCGACAAGGATAAACTGAAACCTGAAGGTGTTGCAGTGTTGGACAACGAAGTTATTCCGAAACTGAAGAGTGAACCGTTCGAAGTTGTGTTCGTGACAGGCCATACCGACATGTTGGGCTCGAATGAGTATAACGATGCCTTGTCCAAGCGCCGTGCCGAACAGGTGACTTCCTACCTGACCAGTCAAGGTATCGACGCCAGCCTGATTCGTGCCTATGGCGCTGGCGAATCCACACCACTCGTGATCTGTTCTGAAAAACTGCCACGCAAGGAACTGATTGAGTGCCTGCAACCTAATCGTC
>PHCD01000258.1 GCA_002842135.1 Betaproteobacteria bacterium HGW-Betaproteobacteria-8
GCCACTTCAACCAGACGGCTGACTTTCCAGCCGAACTCGAATGAGTCGGCCGCATCGATCATGCGCGCTTCAGGATAGAGGGTACGCAACATGAAGTTCTTGGTAATGGCATGCTCACCATAGGTATTGGCGAAAGCAACCTTGGGATCGGCGCCATATTGCGAGGAGGAGAGGTCGATGACCATTCCCGGCGTGATCTGCAGGCCCAAATACTCGGCCAGCGGTTCCAGACCACGCAGGTTTTCATCATCCAGCAGCCACAGCAGGTTGCCACCCTTCTCGACGTAATCCTTGATCTTGACGACTTCGATCTCGCTGATATCGACCTGCGGGCTGGCGATCACCAGCATGGCGCCATTGCTCGGCACTTCCTGCACCAGCGTCAGGTCGGGGTTGGCGAGCTTGAAACCTTTCTTTTCCAGCTGCGCACCGAATTCACCGATGTCGTGATTCTTCAGGCCGAGCAGATTGCGTTCACCATGGCCATCAAGGTACATCACGGCCCTGTCGCGGCTACGGGACAAGCGCACCAGCAGGTTGGTCATATCCTGTTCGACATAAGGTGGCACCAGGCGGTCTTCGCGCTGCTGATACTCGACGATCACTTCGCCCTCGGCACGGATACCGGCTTCCTGTGCCAGCTTAGGCTCTTCAGCAGGGTTGATGAACTCGAACTTGAGGTCGGGTTTCGCACGCTGATAGCGCACGATAAAGTCATTGATGGCCTTGCGGTAGGCGTCATCCTGGGAGACGAACACACGCATGTTGACCGGCCCATCCATCTGCTTGAGGACGTTGATACTACCCTCGGTCAGGGTATTGCGCGTACTTTGCGTCACGTCGTGGGAATAGCTGTATTCACGGGACAAAAAGCCGACCAGAAAAATCAGGATGAGGAACAGCAAAACAAAGAAACTGTTTTGCACCATCAGCTGTAAACGTAGTTTGCGGTTAGTTTTCATATCAATCTGTTCCAATTAGCCGCGTAGACGGTCTGCATCGAGACGACGGATCGTCAAAGTCAGGAAAGTAATAATAAAGAGGATGAAATAGGCGAAATCCCTGGTATCCAGCAGACCGCGCGAGAACGGCTCGAAATGGCGCATCAACGACAG
>PHCD01000259.1 GCA_002842135.1 Betaproteobacteria bacterium HGW-Betaproteobacteria-8
ACCGATGTCGTCAATATCGGCATCGGCGGCTCCGATCTCGGCCCCCTGATGGCCTGCAATGCACTGAAGCCCTATGCCTCCGATATCAATGCGCACTTCGTCGCCAACGTCGACGGCGCGCACCTGGCCAGAACACTGGAGGTCTGCAATCCGGAAACCACACTCTTCATCGTCGCATCCAAGACCTTCACCACACAGGAAACCATGACCAATGCCCGCTCTGCGCGCGCCTGGTTCCTGGAACGTGCGAGCAAGCCTGAGGACGTTTCCATGCATTTCGTGGCACTTTCCACCAATGCCAAGGCGGTCAAGGATTTCGGTATCGATACCGCCAACATGTTCGAATTCTGGGACTGGGTCGGCGGCCGTTATTCATTGTGGTCCGCCATCGGCCTGTCCATCGCGCTCTATATTGGCATGGACAACTTCGAGGAGATGCTGGCCGGCGGCCACGAAATGGACAACCATTTCCGCACCGCGCCGCTGGAACAGAACATGCCGGCAATCATGGGCCTGATCGGTGTCTGGTATAACGACTTCTTCAATACCGAAACACACGCCATCCTGCCTTACGACCAAGGCCTGTCGCGCTTTACCGCCTATCTGCAGCAAGCCGACATGGAAAGCAACGGCAAATTCGTCGACCGCGAAGGCAAGAAGATCAATTACAGCAGCGGCCCCATCGTCTGGGGTGAGGCAGGGACCAACGGCCAGCACGCTTTCTATCAACTGATCCATCAGGGCAACAAGCTGATTCCGTGCGACTTCCTGATGCCGATCAAGAGCCATTATGCCGTCGGCGAGAATGGTGACGAACATCACAAGATCCTGTTGGCCAACATGCTGGCACAAACCAAGGCGCTGATGCAGGGCAAGACACCGCTGGAAGTGAAGCATGAGATGGAATCCCAAGGCCAGAACGATGACGAGATCCGCACCGTTCTACCGCACCGCGTGTTCGGCGGCAACCGCCCGACCAACAGCATCCTGTTCGATAAACTGACCCCAAGAACCCTGGGCAAGCTGATCGCGCTCTATGAGCACAAGATCTTTACCCAAGGCATCATCTGGCACATCAACTCCTTCGACCAGTGGGGCGTGGAGTTCGGCAAGCA
>PHCD01000260.1 GCA_002842135.1 Betaproteobacteria bacterium HGW-Betaproteobacteria-8
GGAAGGGGCATCTGCAGCCACCTGCTGACTCTTTATTCTCTGGTTCAGCGCAATATCGTGAAACGGATTGGCGACTATGGTATTGACCTGAGTGCGTTCTTGCACCATGACATTGACACCGGGAATCGCGGCACAACCTCCTGCCAGCACGATATGATCTACTCGATTGTACTGGGTGGAGCTGGTGAAGAATTGCAGCGCGCGCGCCACTTCCATCGACAGACTTTGCACAAAGGGCTGCAGAACCTCAGATTCATAAGTCTCCGGCAAACCACCCTTACGCTTGGCAATTTCCGCCTCTTCAGGCGTCAAGCCATAACGACGTTGTATTTCCTGCGTCAACTGCGCCCCGCCAAAACTCTGCTCGCGCATGTAAACCGACTCGTTGTCATGCAACACATCGATGTGCATCATGGTGGCACCAATATCAACAATCATCACAGTCTGATCATTGCCGTTATTGGGCAACTGCTTGGAGATAAGAGAATAGGCTGCCTCGGTCGCATAGGTTTCCACATCCATGACAGCAACTTTCAAGCCCGCACCTTCGGCCGCCGCCACGCGATCCTCGATTTTTTCCTTACGCGAAGCGGCGATCAGAACTTCCACTTCTTCCGGATTGTTTGACGCCGGGCCCAGTATCTGAAAGTCGATATTCACTTCATCGAGTGAAAACGGAATGTATTGATTGGCTTCAGCCTCAACCTGCAGTTCCATGTCCTCTTCGCGCAGACCACCCGCCATTAGCACCTTCTTACTGATAACGGCGGCAGCGGGCAACGCCAGCGCCGCGCGCTTTTCCCGCGAACCCAACAGTTTCCACGCACGCCTGATGGCATCGACCACGCTATCCAGCTCGGCGATATTGCCGTCCACCACTGCATCCTTGGCCAAGGGCGCAATTGCGTAACCTTCCAATTTATACGCCCCTCTACCAGCTGCGCTCAGCTCGACCATCTTGACATAGGCGGAACTGATATCAACACCGATAACGGGTGGGGTACGTTCTAAAAAAAAGTCGAATTTCAAATTGAAATTCCCTTTCATTATTGGCTAGTTACGAACAATACTGATAATTTACCTTAAATGCTAGCAACAACTATAAA
>PHCD01000075.1 GCA_002842135.1 Betaproteobacteria bacterium HGW-Betaproteobacteria-8
CCAGGCCCATGGTTAGCCCGAGAAAAAGCACAAAAGTGCCAAACTTTCCCGCTTTCGATTCCCACGCCAGGTGGGCGACAATAAATAACATCAACAACATCAGCCCGCCCACGCCATAGGTCATGCCGATTTCCGTCAACTGGGCTTCTGTCAAACCAAACAGGGTATTTTGCATTACACTCTCTAAGATGCATTGGAAGGCGCAAATTTACTGTTGCTTTCTTGCACACTCAAGGACTAATCTATAGTTTATTGACTTATATCAAGTGCAGATAACACCAGCAGCCCTAGAATTCACTCAGCTTAATTGTCAATTACCAAATAGGAGCCGGGGATATGAAAAAAACACTGATGACAGTCGCTTTGGCAGCTGCATTCCTACCAAACTTCGCCTTTGCAGAAGAAGGTGACTGGGTTGTACGTCTGAGAGCCGTAAACGTTTCACCTGATGAAAGCAGCAGCTTGGGCAAATACGTCAACAAGAATGTCGGGGTGCCCAATGGCGTTCCTGGCCTGATGACGCAAAGTGCTGATCTAAAGGTTGATGATAACGTCATTCCAGAACTCGATATTTCTTACTACATCACCAAGAACATTGCGGCTGAATTGATCCTGGCACTTGGCACCAAGCATGACGTCAAGATTCGCGGTGACAATGTCGGCCTGATTGGTGACCAGAACTTGGGTGAAGTCAATCTGCTGCCACCTACCTTGACTCTGCAATGGCACTTCCGCCCGGACCAAACCTTTGATCCTTATATCGGCGCTGGTGTCAACTACACCCGCATGTTGGATCGCAACCTCAAATTTAAGAGTGGTCTGGCACAAGGCGACAAAATCAAGATTGAAAATGATAGCTGGGGCTTCGTTGCTCAAGCTGGTTTCGACGTTAACCTGAAAGACGGCTGGTTGATCAATGCCGATGTCAAATACGTTACCATCGACACTGATGTAAAAATGAAAAGTGCTGCCTTCACTGGCGGTAACTGGACCAAGATCGACTCACTCGATATCGATCCATGGGTCATAGGCATCGGCATCGGCAAACGCTTCTAAATCAAATTCAGCTGGAAAAAGTCTCCACATTTGCCTCTGTAGTTTCTGCAGAGGCTTTTTTTATCTGTAGACAGGTGGCTAGCTTGAATTGCTTGGCTTGATTTAATACAAGACAGGTCAGTCAGGATTGACTGACCTGGAAAGTGGACTGGAATCAAATAATTTTAGAAAAACGTGCGCGGTTCCGGTCAGCCTGCAGATAACGGTCAAATACCATCGCAACGCCCCTGACAAAGAACCAACCGGTCCCAGTGACCTGAATGCCGGTCTCATCGATCTCTATCAGACCATCGCGCGCCAATTGTTCCAGCTTGGCCAACTCTGGCTCAAAATACTTTTTGAAGTCGATCAGGTAAGCCAGATTAATGGATTCGTACAGGATCTGTCCCTGGCACATGAGCGACATGATGACCGCACGACGCACAAGGTCATCGCGAGTCAGCGGCAGACCTCGCACGATTGGAAGACGACCCTGATCAAGACGGTCATAATAGTCTTCAAGTGTCTTGGTATTCTGACTATAAGTTGCGCCTACGCGGCCGATTGCCGAGACACCCAGGCTGATCTGGTCGCAGTCCGGCTGCGTGCTGTACCCCTGAAAATTACGATGCAACCGGCCCTGACGCTTGGCAATTGCCAGTGCATCCTCGGGCAAGGCAAAGTGATCCATACCGACATAAACGTAGCCATTGCCGAGAAAAGCCGCAATAGCATTCGATAACATACTGAGCTTAGCCGCAGCCGTTGGCAATTCAGCCTCATTAATGCGGCGCTGCGGTTTGAAACGCTCCGGCAAATGCGCATAGGCATAGAGCGCAATGCGATCCGGCCGCAAGCTGGCAACCTGTTCCAACGTGCGTTGAAAGGATTCAGCCGTCTGCATGGGCAGGCCATAGATCAGGTCAATATTGACGGATTCAAAACCCAGCTTGCGGGCAGCTGCAACCAGTTCAAACACCTGTTCAGCGGGCTGTACGCGATGCACCGCCTTTTGCACTTCAAGGTCAAAATCCTGCACGCCAAAGCTGAGCCGGTTGAATCCAATTTCAGCCAAGTGCGCCAGCCGCTTTTCAGTGACTGTACGAGGATCAATCTCAATCGAATATTCGCCACCTGGTACAAGCGTGAAATTACGCCGCAACATGGCCATCAGTTCAGCCAGTTCATCATCGCTGAAAAATGTTGGCGTACCGCCGCCCAGATGCAATTGACTAATAGTCTGGCCTGTTCCCAGTTTGGCGATATATAGATCGACCTCACGACTGAGATAGCGCAAATATTCTGCAGCGCGCTCGTGATGCTTGGTCACGATTTTGTTACATGCACAGTAAAAACACAGCGAATCACAGAAAGGAATATGCACATAAAGTGACAAAGGCAGAGCCAAGCCCCCCACCCTGCGCTGTTCCAGCGCAAGCATAAAATCATCCTCACCAAAGGCCTCAACAAAACGGTCAGCCGTTGGATAGGATGTGTACCGAGGCCCAGGGACATCAAATCTTTGCAATATCTCAGGCGTCAGTTCAGGCAGTGTCTCCACCGGCTGATTATTAATTGTGTCTGCATTCATTTCGGCATTTCCCGCATTTTCCGTGACTATGCCAGCAAACCATTTCACATGTATTGATGCAGGTCAAACTTCCGCAAAGAACAGGACTCATGATTTTCTGCAATTTCCAATATCTTGCAACCCTGTATCTATCATCAAGCAGCCAAACAAGGTAAGCTTCAACCTTAAAATAAATATCCTCGCTGAGATGCCGCCAGAAATCTACAAAGTCGCCTGCTCCAATTGCAACCTGCGTGAACTCTGCATGCCTGTGGGCCTGACCCAGGATGAGTTGCAAAAACTGGATGATGTTGTAGCCACCCGGCGCAAGGTTTCACAGGGTGATGTGTTGTACCGAAGCGGGGATTCATTCACTTCGCTCTATGCCATACGCACCGGCTTTTTCAAGACCTGCGTCTCAAGTCAAGACGGACGTGAACAGGTTACCGGCTTCCAGATGGCTGGTGAAATCATCGGCCTAGATGGCATCACCGGCGATCACCACAACTGCAACGCCGTCGCATTGGAAGATGCCGAAGTCTGCGTCATGCCATTTGCCAACGTAGAAGAGATGTCTCGCGAGTTTCCCGTACTGCAACGCCATGTACACAAGATCATGAGCCGCGAAATCGTTCGTGACCAAGGGGTGATGCTATTGCTCGGCAATATGCGCGCCGAGGAGCGATTGGCAGCATTCCTGCTCAACCTGGTGCAAAGATTGAATGCCAGGGGCTTCTCAAGATCAGAACTGGTACTGCGCATGACGCGCGAAGAGATCGGCAGCTATCTCGGCATGAAGCTGGAAACCGTGAGCCGGACCTTCTCCAAATTCAGCGAAGAAGGCATCATCGAGGTTAAGCAACGTTGGGTAAAAATCAATCAGCCGGACGCGCTGAAGAAGATATTTGACCCAGAAACGTTCAGTTAACGATTCGCATCCTCGCTGGGTGTTACCGCGTGGTTTCTACCCTCAACTGCCGGCAACAACTCCTTCGCTTCCAGCATCTTGTTGATCTCAATACCCTTGCGATAATAATCATCCACCACAGGATCCGGCGTTTTTAATGCCAGGTTGAGTGTGATGAATGAAGCAATAATGACGGCGATTGGGCCACCCAATATCAACCAGACGTAGCCATACTTCCACCACTGTTTTGTGTCCTGCCCGTTCATCTGTGCCTCTGTATTCATTGTTGCACTCATCCTTAGATTGTCGTAGATGTCATTCTGTATCAAAGCCCTATCTAGGCACCAGAAAGACCGATTTCTCTTCCAGCTTCTTGCCACTACCCAGCATTTCAACGTCGAACCAGACCCGGTGCGAACCTGGCTCCAGGTTCCCGTCAGGAATCTGCAGATAGACCGTGATCCATTTGGATTGCGCTGCTTGCAATTCCATCGTGCCGTCAGCAGCCAGATTCGAGGACTTGAGCAATAGCCCGTCTTCACCCTTGGCCGTAACGCGGAAGGATTGCGGGCTTTCCGTAGCATTCATCAGTTGCATTTGATATACGTTTTCCAGCAATCCACCTTCGACAATACGCGACATGACACCGCGGTCACGTACCACGTCGGCGCGGAATGGTGTGCGCATGGCCAGGCTAACCAGCAACACGGTGACCAGCAGGGCCAGTATGCTGGTATAAATCAGCACACGTGGCCGCAGCACATGGCGGAATATCTCGCCAGTAGACCAATGGTTGCGCATGCCATTTTCCGTGGTATAGCGTATTAACCCACGTGGATAGCCAACCTTGTCCATCACACTGTCGCACACGTCAGCACAGGCACCGCAGCCTATGCATTCATATTGCAGCCCTTTGCGGATATCTATGCCGGTTGGGCAGACTTGTACACACAGGTGACAGTCTATGCATGACCCCAGACCCAGGCTTTTGACATCATCCTTGCGTGAGCGGCTGCCTCTGGGTTCGCCACGCTCTTCGTCATAGGTGACGATCAGGGTGTCCTTGTCGAACATGGCGCTCTGAAAGCGGGCATAAGGACACATATACTTGCAGACCTGCTCACGCATGAAACCGGCATTGCCATAGGTGGCAAAACCATAGAAGAACACCCAGAAGGTTTCCCACGGCCCCATCTGCAGAACCAACCAGTTTTGCAGCAGTTCGCGTATAGGGGTGAAATAACCGACGAAAGTGAAGCCGGTCCATAGTGCGAATACTATCCACACCAGATGCTTAAGCGATTTCTTGGTAATTTTCTCGACCGTCATACCGCCCTGGTCGAGTTTCATTCGTACCGCACGGTCTCCCTCAATAACCTTCTCGAACCAGAGGAAAATTTCGGTATAAACCGTTTGCGGACAGGTATACCCACACCACAAACGCCCCGCAACTGCAGTGAACAGAAAGAGTGAAAGCGCGGAAATAATGAGGATGGCGGTCAGGTAGATCAGGTCCTGCGGATACAGGACCAGATCGAAGATATAGAAACGCCTGGCCTCCAGATTGAACAGCACAGCCTGACGCTCGCCCCATTGCAGCCAGGGCACGCCATAAAAGACGATTTGCGTCAGCCAGATCATGACCCAGCGCCATTTGCTGAACAAGCCTGAAACGCTGCGCGGGTAGATTTTCTCCTGCGCAGCATACAGAGAAATCATTACCTCATCAGGTGCATCCTCCTGCTTTTTGGTTTTCGTGTTCTCTGCCATTACAACCCCACTTATTCAGCTGCTACTTGTCCTGGTTTATTGGACAGACCCCAGATATAAGAAGTCAATACATGGATCTGCGCCTCACTCAGCTTTTCTGCCTGGGTAGGCATCTGATTCGTCTTGCCATTATTGATCATCGCCACGATGTTCTTTTCACCAGCACCATGCAGCCAGATACCATCCGTCAGGTTGGGGGCGCCAATCATCTGGTTACCTGTACCGTCAGTACCATGGCAAGCAGCACAGAGCATGAACTTCTCTTTACCCAGTTCAGCGCGAGTCGCGTCATGCTGGCTGTTCGAGAGACTTAGCACATAATTCGCCACGTTCAGGACATCCTCTTCATTGCCGACAGCAGCAGCCATTGGCGGCATCATACCTATCCGGCCGTTAGTCAGGGTCGTCTTGATATTTTCGGGCGCGCCGCCATGCAACCAATCCTTATCCGTCAGGTTGGGGAACCCCTTGCTACCCCGCGCATCGGAACCATGGCACTGGGCGCAATTATTGAGGAACAAACGGCCACCAATTGCCATGGCCTGTTCATCTGCCGCGACCTCTTCCGGGCTCATCGCCGCGAATTTGGCATAAAGCGGCTCAATAACTTCATTAGCCTTGGCCATTTCCGCCTCGTACTGGCCAACTTGCGTCCAACCCAGTTCGCCTTTGTAAGAACCCAGACCAGGGTAAATGATCAGGTATATCACCGAAAAGACAATGGTGATGATGAACATCCACACCCACCAACGCGGCAGCGGATTGTTCATTTCACGCAAATTGCCGTCCCATACATGGCCGGTGCTCATATCCTGCGTTGGCTGAACCTTGGCCTTGTTAGTGATCCACAGCAACAAGGCACAACCAAGAATGCCCAGTACCGTGATTGCCGAGATAAATAACGGCCAGAAACTGCTGGTGAAATCTAAGTCTCTCATTTTTTATTCCTCAATCCTGTTCAAAAGGCAGATTGGCGGCTTCTTTGAAGTCTGCATCGCGACGACGCGACCAGGCCCAGACCACTATCCCGATAAAAACGATAAAGCTCGCGACGGTTGCAATAATGCGTAATGTATTGATATCCATCAGATTCACCTCGCTATTTCAACGTCCTGCCCAAGCCTTGCAGATATGCAATCAAGGCATCCATCTCGGTCTTGCCTTCAACCTCGGCTTTGGCATTGGCAATCTGTTCGTCGGTATAAGGCACACCTACCATGCGTAACGCTTTCATTCGCGGAGCCAGGCCATCGGCATCGACCAGGTTTTTCTCCAGCCACGGGTAGTACGGCATGTTGGATTCCGGCACCACATCGCGCGGATTGATCAGGTGGATACGATGCCATTCGTCACTGTATTTACCCCCGACACGATGCAAGTCAGGGCCAGTACGCTTACTGCCCCACTGGAACGGATGGTCGTAGACAAACTCACCCGCTACCGAGTAATGACCGTAACGCAAGGCCTCCGCACGGAAGGGCCGGATCATCTGCGAGTGGCAGTTGTAGCAGCCTTCACGGAGGTAGATATCACGCCCAGCCAGCTGCACTGGTGTGTAGGGTTCCAGGCCCTTGATCGGCTCTGTCGTCGTCTTCTGGAAGAACAGCGGAACGATTTCCACTATACCGCCGAAGGAGACAACGACCAGAATCAACACGATCATCAGGAAGTTGTTGGTTTCAATTTTCTCGTGAGAGAAACCGGACTTTTTATTGTGGTCAGCCATTTTCTTTATTCCTTAAGCATGAGCCGCAACTGGCGGGATTGGGACATTAACGGATTGACCTCCTGATGCGGTCTTCAGCACATTCCACAGCATCACCAGCATACCGCTGAGATACAGGAGACCACCAAGCAGGCGGATGCCATAGAACGGATAGGTAGCTTTGACGCTCTCAACAAATGTATAGGTAAGCGTGCCGTCAGCGTTAACACCGCGCCACATCAGACCTTGCATCACACCAGATATCCACATAGCGGAGATATAGAGCACGATGCCTATCGTTGCCAGCCAGAAATGCCACTCAATCGCCTTGATGCTGTGCATCTGCTTTTGACCGAACAGGCGTGGAATCATGTAGTAGAGCGCACCCATTGAAACCAGGCCAACCCAGCCCAGCGCACCGGAGTGCACGTGGCCGACGGTCCAGTCGGTATAGTGCGAAAGCGCATTCACGGTCTTGATCGCCATCATCGGGCCTTCAAAGGTACTCATGCCGTAGAACGAAAGCGATACGATAAGGAAGCGCAGGATCGGGTCTTCACGCAATTTGTGCCAGGCACCGGACATGGTCATCATGCCGTTGATCATGCCGCCCCAGCTTGGTGCCAGCAGGATCAGTGAGAACACCATACCGAGCGACTGGGTCCAGTCAGGCAATGCGGTGTAGTGCAAATGGTGCGGACCTGCCCACATGTAGGTAAAGATCAGCGCCCAGAAGTGCACGATAGAAAGGCGATATGAATAGACCGGACGCTCAACCTGCTTAGGCACGAAGTAATACATGATGCCGAGGAAGCCGGCGGTAAGGAAGAAACCCACCGCATTATGCCCATACCACCATTGCACCATGGCATCCTGCACACCAGCATAAGCAGAATAGGATTTCATGAAGTCTGCAGGTATCGCCGCACTGTTAAAGATATGCAGCAATGCAATAGCAATGATGAAGGCCCCAAAGAACCAGTTGGCGACGTAGATATGCTTAACCTTACGCTTGCCGATGGTGCCGAAGAAGACAATGGCGTAAGAGACCCAGGTCACCGCAATCAGGATATCAATTGGCCATTCCAGCTCGGCGTACTCCTTACCTTGCGTAAAGCCCAGGGGCAGCGAGACTGCCGCCGCCACAATGACCAGTTGCCAAGCCCAGAACGTAAACGATGCCAGTGAGCCACCGAACAACCGGGTCTGGCAGGTACGCTGCACCACATAGTAAGACGTGGCAAACAATGTACAGCCGCCAAAAGCGAAAATCACTGCATTGGTATGTAACGGTCGCAATCGGCCGAAACTGGTCCACGGCAATCCCAGGTTCAGTTCCGGGATATACAACTGGGCTGCAATGAGCACGCCTACCAGCATGCCCACTACACCCCAGATGACCGCCATAATTGAAAATTGCCGTACAACGGTATCGTTGTACATCACTGCTTCAGAGCTATTTAGACTCATATCACTACCCCAAGTT
>PHCD01000076.1 GCA_002842135.1 Betaproteobacteria bacterium HGW-Betaproteobacteria-8
CAAGCTGATCGATCTGGTCGAGAACAAGCACGTCTCCGGCTGGGATGACCCGCGCCTGCCGACACTGGCCGGCGCCCGCCGCCGCGGCTACACGCCCGAGGGCTTCAAACTGTTCACCGACCGCATCGGCGTCTCCAAGGCCGACTCCTGGATCGAATACACCATCCTCGAAGACTGCATGCGTGAAGTGCTCAACGAATCCGCCGAACGCCGCATCGCAGTGCTCGACCCCATCAAACTGGTCATCGACAACTACCCGGAAAGTCAAAGTGAAGATTGCTTTGCGCCCAACCATCCGCAAAAACCGGAACTCGGCAAGCGCGTAGTACCGCTGACCAGGGAACTCTGGATCGAGCGTGAAGACTTCATGGAAGTGCCGAGCAAAGGCTATTTCCGCCTGTTTCCGGACAACATGGTGCGCCTGCGCTACGGCTACGTGGTCAAATGCACCGGCTTCGAGAAAGATGCGGATGGCAACGTGGTAACTGTGCACTGCGAATACCTGCCCGATACCAAATCCGGCACACCGGGTGCGGATTCAGTCAAAGTGAAAGGCAACATCCACTGGGTATCGGCCGCACATGCCTACGCCGCCGAAGTGCGCCTTTATGACCGCCTGTTCAAGGAAGCCCACCCGGGCGCTGGCGACCGCGACTACCTTGATGACATCAATCCGGATTCTGTGAAAACGATCACCGCGCAATTGGAACCCGCTTTGAAAGATGCAAAACCAGCGGATGCCTTCCAGTTTGAGCGCCACGGCTATTTTGTCGCAGACCGGAAAGATAGCGTCGCCGGCAAACCGGTGTTCAACCGCACGGTGACACTACGGGATGCCTGGCAAAAATAAGCTTGCAGCACCGACGTCTGATGTTATAACATTGTTTTAACATTCAAGAGGTGATGACATGAAAATCGCCATACGCAAAATCGGCAACTCCAAGGGCGTACTGATCCCCGCCCCGCTGATTGCTGCCTGCAACATTCAGGATGAAGTCATCATGCATGTAGAAAACAACCGCCTGATTATCGAGGCGGCCAATACCGCCCTACGCAAGAACTGGTTCGCAAGCTACGACCCAGAAAAAGATGAATCTGCCTGGAACGACCTGGTGGAAACCGAAGCAGAACAGGCCGATTGGGAATGGTAAAACGCGGCGAAGTCTATTGGGTCAACCTCGACCCGACCATAGGCACGGAAATCCGCAAAACCCGCCCCGCACTCATCGTCTCGCCTGACGACATGAACGCTGCACTGCCGCGCGTCATTGTCGCCCCGCTCACCAGTAAAGGCCAGCCGCTCGGCTGCCGCCCGGAAGTCGAATTCAAAGGCAAACCCTCCCGCATCCTGCTCGACCAGATCCGCACCGTAGACAAGCAAAGGCTGGGTGCCAAAATGGGTGAAATCGCACTGGATCTGTGGCATTCGACCTTGCTGGAGATGCTGGCATGAGTCAGAAAAACACTGTCCAGTTTGAACGGCAGGGTTATTTTGTCGCAGACAGGAAAGACAGAGTGGCAGACAACCGGTGTTTAATCGGACCATGACGCTTAGGGATGCTTGGCAAAAATGACCAATAAATTATGAATCGAGCAGAGGAGTTAATAAAGAAATCGGCATCCCAAGGGGATAGCGTTGATAGAATCGCGCGCAAAGTCTACTTGATGCTACCCACTCATGCTTTTAAGGATGCATACGATATTCAACTTGACCTATTCTCTGAAATTAGCTCTTTTGTAGATATCCCGATTTCATCAATTCATATTATTGGTTCAGCAAAAACTGGAATTAGTCTTGTAAAAGGAACAACATTCTCATCTGAAAAATCCGATATTGATATCGCCATTGTTGACCCATCCTTATATACAAAGAAATTTGAACATAGTTTCCAAATAAGTAATGGTTGGAAAAATCTAAGCACCTTTTCGGCCAACCCTGTTGACGCTGCTAATAAGCGTAAGCAATTTTTAGATTATTTAGATAGAGGGGTCTTTTGCCCTAATTGCATGCCCCACTCACCAGACAGAGCAGAGTGGTTGAGTTTTTTTGGAAGACTTTCAGACACATACTCACACTTTTGCAATGGAATATCTGCTTGGATATATGCAAGTGAATATTTTTTAACGTATAAACAACAGTCAGCCATAAAAAAATATTTGGCAGATAAGGGGTTAACATGATTCGATACCAAATTCGTTCAATTGCACTACTTAATATAGTCAATGATGTAAAAACAGACCGCCTCATTCCAGATGCATACTTTCAGCGAAACCTAGTATGGCGAGATGTACATCGTAAAGATTTTATTGAAACAATACTTTGTGGCTTTCCTTTTCCTCAGATGTTTTTTTCTCGGGGAAAAATTGATCTAACTAAAATGCAATCCATAGCTTGTATCGTAGATGGTCAACAAAGAACCGCAGCTATCGTAGACTATATTGATAACAAATTTCCTGTAAATGATCGTTACTTTCGTGATCTATCAGAAACCGAAAAAGGTGATTTCTTAAAATATGAAATTGGAGTGGTCGAGTTAGATTTAGAAAACGATGATCCCAAAATTATTGAAATATTCAAAAGACTGAACAGGACTTCAAACTCTTTAACTGTGATTGAAAAGTTAGCATCTGAGTTTGCTCCAACGGAATACATGTTTACGGCACGTCTCCTCGCCAATGATGTAGACCTTCATGACCCCCAAGCAAAAATAGTAGAGGATGAAGAAGAGGATTGGAGAAGTGACCCAAATGTGCCAGAAGAGCTTTTGGATTGGGCCAGAACTAAACAAAGCTCTAAATTTGCAGAAATATGTGACAGCCTTGGGGTATTTACCGAGCGGGAAATAGCACGAAAAGTACATTTGATGTATGTGCTAAATATTATGTCAACAATCCTGGCCGGCTTCTTTAATAGAAACGAAAAGACCACTTCATTATTAGAAGATCTAAAAGAGAATTTCGTTAACAAAGACAATATTTATGACCTTGTTATTAAGGCATTTAAATTCATTGAGGAATTAAAATTAGACAAGTATTCTTTTTGGACCGCAAAAGCAAACTTCTTCTCTTTGTCTGTGGCTGTTGCTAGAGCAATTGAAGCAGGTCGAACTCTTGACTTAGATGCGACTAGAAAAAACCTGACTGAATTTGCTGCAAACCCATCCACAGATTACGGATTAGCTGCACGCGAAGGTGTAAACAACAAAAAAGAACGACAAGCTCGACATCAATATATTGCTGACTTACTCGTTTAGTTATTAACCATCTTTCCTAGTTATTCTATAACACTAGCGGCGTCGAATGATTTGCCAAGTTGAGCCTAATATAGCCTACCGCCTCCTCAATCACGGCCCGACCGTCCTCGTCACGTCCGCCCACGGCGAACACTGCAACATCATGGCGGCTGCCTGGAACATGCCGCTGGATTTCGACCCGCCCAAGGTCGCCATCGTCATCGACAAGAACACCTATACGCGCGAACTGATGGAAGCCTCCGGTACCTTTGCCATCAACGTGCCCTGTCGCACGCAGGCTGAACTGGTTGTCCAGGTCGGTTCCAGCTCCGGCCGCGAGTTGCTGGGCAAATCGCCTGACAATAAATTCAATGCATTCGAGTTGCCGATTTTTGCCGCAAGCCAAATAGAGGCCCCGCTACTGCAAGGCTGCATCGCCTGGCTGGAATGCAGGATCATTCCCGAGCCGCACATCCAGGACACTTATGATCTCTTCCTCGCTGAAGTGGTGGCCGCGCAAGCGGACGAGCGCGTGTTTTCAGACGACCGCTGGCACTTTGAAGGCCACGACGAACTGCGCACCATCCACCATATCGCCGGCGGCCAATTCTTTGTAGCTGGCGGCAGCCTGCAGGTAATGCCGCCAGACCCAACACCAGTCAATCCGACCCTATAAGCCGATTCATCGCATCGGCGCAGATAGCAGCCACCCAAATACAGCTTTACGTACGGAATGGCAGTATTATCATAAATGCTATGGCCAGACAAAAAACCCACAAAAAGTTACGCTCCAAAAAGACCGGGCTACCGCCCGGCGCTCTGGTGCACGTGGGCGAGATAAAAACAGCGCAGCCGCATGCCAGCATTTTAGACTACACAACAGAAAACATTAGTGAACGGTCACTCACTGCGGAAGAGGCGCTGACATTAACCCCGCCCATGCAGGGAATACGCTGGGTCAACGTCTATGGCCTGCACGACCCAATGTTGATCTCCAGGATAGGTGCGAACTTCGGTTTGCATGCATTGGTACTGGAAGACATCTTGAATACGGACCAGCGTCCCAAGGTCGATAGTATTGAGCAGAACCTGTTTATCGTTACCCGCCTTTTTCAGTACGACTCGCCCAATATGGATATCACCTCTGATCAGGTGAGCATCGTGCTGGGCAGGAATTTCGTGCTGACTTTTCAGGAAAGGCAACTCGGTGCCTTCAACCCGATTCGCGAGCGCTTGCGGACTCAAGGCAGCCATCTCAGGCAATCCGGTCCGGATTACCTGACCTATTCCCTGCTCGACATGATCGTTGACCGCTATTTCATCGTGCTTGAGCAGCTGGGTGACGACTGCGAGGTGCTGGAGGAAGCGCTGATCCGCAAACCGACCAACACCACGCTCAACAGCATCCATCGCCTCAAGCGAGAGAGCATGGAACTACGACGCAATGTCTGGCCGCTACGCGATGTGGTCAATCACCTGATACGCAACGAACAGGGATTCTTCGAGGCCAATACAGTGTTGTATCTGCGAGATGTCTACGACCACACCATGCATTTCATTGAGTCGCTGGATACCATACGCGACATGCTGAGCGGCATGATGGACATCTATCTTTCCAGCGTCAGCAACCGCGTCAACCTGGAACTTCGTGCCTTGACCGTGGTAGCCATGCTGTTCATGCCGGCAACGCTGATCGCAGGCATCTTCGGCATGAATTTCGAGTTCATTCCCTGGTTCCATAATCCCAACGGCTTCTGGTTCGCATTGGGCATCATGGGCGGCATTGCCCTTATCATGGGCTTGATTTTCTGGCGCAGGCAATGGCTCACCCGGCCAGATGTTGGTTAAAGCTCAATTAATACCCAACTGGTTTTAATGTTCGGCTGATTTCAGCAAGGCACCGTATTTGGCACGTATCTTCGCGATCTTGGGCGCTGCTACCGCTTGGCAATAGGGCTGATTGGAATTGTTGACATAGTAATACTGGTGATAATCCTCCGCCGGATAAAAAATAGAAGCGCTTGTCACCTCAGTCACCACCGGGTCCGGCCACCAGTTCTCGGCATCGACCCTGGCGATCATCTGCTCCGCAATCGCCTTCTGTTCGTCATCCAGATAAAAAATGGCCGAACGGTACTGCGTGCCAATGTCATTACCCTGACGGTTGGGTGTGGTCGGGTCGTGAGCAGTAAAGAAGACTTCCAGCAGAGCCTCGTAACTGATGACGGCGGGGTCAAAGGATATCTGTATCGCTTCAGCATGCCCGGTCGTACCGGTGCAGACCTGCTTATAAGTCGGGTCGCTGGTAAAACCGCCGGTGTAGCCGGAAACCACCTCGCGCACTCCGGCCAGTTGAGTGAATACCGGCTCCAGGCACCAGAAACAGCCGCCTGCCAATATCGCGATATTTTCTTTCATGAAACTGTCCTATTATTTGCTGATGATGATTAAGATATTAGTCTGACCGGAAAGTGCAATCCTTACCTGATTTTAATATGTATAGCCCATGCCTCTGAACGCACTCTATGTCGATTTCAACTCCTACTTTGCTTCAGTAGAGCAGTTGTTGCGCCCGGAACTCAGGGGCAAGCCGGTCGCTGTACTGCCAGTCGTCGCAGAAACCACCTGTTGCATTGCCGCAAGTTATGAAGCCAAGGCTTTTGGCGTCAAGACCGGCACGCGCGTCAGCGATGCGCGCAAGATGTGCCCGGACATCATCCTGGTAGAAGCTCGGCCTTCTTTATACATTGAATACCATCACAAACTAATCGCTGTGGTTGAATCCTGCACGCACGTCGAAAGAACGCTCTCTATCGATGAAATGGTTTGCAAGCTGACCGGCAGCCAGCGCCGAAAAGAAAATGCGCTGGCACTGGCACAGCGCATCAAGCAGAGCATCGCCCGGAAGATTGGCCCCGAGATTCGTTGCTCCATCGGCATTGCACCCAACACCTACCTGTCCAAGGTCGCTTCCAATATGCAGAAGCCCGATGGCTGTGTCGTCATTGAGCAGCACGAACTGCCGGAAAAGCTCTACTCACTGGAATTACGCGATCTCAATGGCATCGGCAGGAAAATGGAAGAAAGGCTATTGAAAAAAGGTATTACCAGCGTGCAGGCGCTCTATGCGCTAAATCGCCAGCAATTGCGTTCCGCCTGGGGCAGCGTCGATGGTGAACGCCTGTACGACAAGCTGCGCGGCATCGAAACACTGGCAAGCAAATATGACCGGAGCAGCCTGGGGCATTCTCACGTACTGCCGCCAGAGTTGCGCTCCCAGCAGGCCGCACTCTCTGTGCTGCACCGCCTGCTGCAGAAAGCCTGCCTCAGGTTGCGCAGCTATCAACTACTGACCAGCAGAATACAGATCCGCGTGAAGTTTCTCAACCGACCGACCTGGCTGGCCGAGAGCGACTGCTCAGCGACAGACGACACCATGCAGCTCACACACGCACTTGAGCTACTGTGGAAAAAGTACCCGACGGGGAGAAACATCACCCCTTATGCGGTTGGCGTATCTTTTTCCGGCTTGGCAGAGCCTTCTGCCAGCGTCATGGATCTGTTCCAGTCGGCTGAAATCAACACGCAAAGCCGCTTGAATAGCGTTCTGGACAAGCTGAATATGCGATACGGCAAAAATACGGTATATTTTGGTGGCGCCCATAACGCGGTGAACTATGCTCCAATGCGCATTGCGTTTAATCACATCCCCGATATCACAACCGAGGGTGACCAGCCAACTGAAGGATCTGCATGACACGTATCGCAGTCTTTAACCAAAAAGGTGGAGTAGGTAAAACCACGACAGTCCTCAACCTTGCAGCCGCCATACACCGTCACAACAAGCCCTCTCTCGTCATTGACATGGATCCTCAGGGGCATCTCTCCCAAATCCACCCCAATCCGCAGACCACAGCTCACCAAAGCCTGTTCAGCTTCTACCAGGACAACAAACCTCTGTCGTCCCTTGCGATTGAGTGGGATGAAATCGGCAAACTCATCTGTTCACAGAAAGAATTGATCAAGGTAGATTCGATTTTCGGCAAGGGGCCGGCAATACTGAATCGTTTGAAACAGGGGCTGGATGTTTACGAAAAAGACTTCGGCAAGACCAGCACCCTGATTGACTGCTGCCCCTATCTGGGCGTGCTTTCACTCAGTGCCATCTTCGCTTCGGATCTGGTCCTTATCCCGATTGCCTCTGACTTCCTTTCCCTGCAAGGCGCCCAGAAAGTGGAGCACACACTCAAGGCTCTGGAACCGGTATTAAAGAAACGCGTAGCGCGTCGCTACCTGATGACCTGCTATGACAGAAGGCGCGGCATGACATTTGAAGTTCATGAGCAGGCAAAGGATTACTTCGGGGAAGAGGTCTGTAAAACCGTAATTTCAGAGAATGTTGCGGTAGCAGAAAGCCCGCAATACAAACAGAATGTCTTTCAGTACAACAGCAGTAGCAGCGGTGCACATGATTATGAAACCCTGCTCGATGAGCTCATCAAAGAGCAACTGATTACCTTGAATCAATAGCTCTATCAGGACGACTACTAACGGCCGCTCGCGATCAGCGTCAGCACTTCCTCATAACTTGAGTTGGCCGGGCGTTCAGGTGAAACCACCCTGGTGTCAAGAATCTCGCAATTACGATACATCTGCTGAAGCTTTTTCTTCGCTTCTTCTTCTGTGCGTCCGTAAATCTGCAAATTATCCACAATCGCACCGTTACGGCTCCGGATTTGATACACGTACTTGGTCATTAATGGCGCATGCATAATAATCTTTTCCATGAATCGATTATGGCTAATATAGAACGAATAAATTAGAAATACAAGCTATGTCCTTGTATTTAATAAATATATCTATATATGCCAAAGCGGCATGGCAAAAATACTATATATAGCTCTGAACTAGCCCAGAAAAACAACTTATGGAAAACAGGAAATAAAAAAGCCCGCAATTTTCGTAGCGGGCTTTTTTAAATAAGAAGAATGGCGATGACCGCCTTCGGCTTAAGCTTAAAGGTTAGCTTGCCACAACATGCCATGCCTGTTGTCATGGCATCAAGCAGGTGTATATAACAAAAAAGCCTCCATTCGGAGGCTTTTTTGCTTTAATTAAGAGCTTGGCGGTGACCTACTTTCGCATGCGAGAAGCAAACTATCATTGGCGCAGATTCGTTTCACGGCCCTGTTCGGGATGGGAAGGGGTGGGTCC
>PHCD01000261.1 GCA_002842135.1 Betaproteobacteria bacterium HGW-Betaproteobacteria-8
CACGCTGGTCTGTCGCAATCTGGCTGAAATCGGCAATTATGCCCAGGTCGATAACAGCCAGTTCCGCTTGCTGAAGGCCAATACACCGGGCCAATATACGTTTGTGCTGAAAGCATCGAGAGAAGTGCCGCGCAGGTTGCAGCATCCCAAGCGCAGTACCATCGGCCTGCGCGTGCCTCAGCACACGGTAACGCAGGCGATATTGGATGAACTGAACCAGCCGTTGCTCAGCATGACGCTTATGCTGCCGGGCGACAGTGAGCCAATCAACGAAGCCTGGGATATTCGCGACAGGCTGGAACACCAGGTCGACCTGGTGATCGATGCCGGTGCCTGTGTGGCCGAACCGACGACCGTTATCGACCTGACGGGTGCTAGTCCGCAATTGATCCGACTCGGTGCTGGCGATCCCGGACCTTTCGGCCTTGATGAATAAGCTAGAAAACGGAAACCAAATGGAACTTACCCTGATACAGAAAATAGCGATTTATGCCTTGCCGGTCATTTTTGCCATCACCGTGCATGAAGCGGCACATGGTTACGCCGCGAGATATTTCGGCGATATGACTGCACATCTGGAGGGCCGCATCACGCTCAATCCACTCAATCACATCGACCCGATCGGTACCATCCTGATTCCGGCACTGACCATGATGCTGGGCGGTATCCTGTTTGGCTGGGCCAAGCCAGTGCCGGTGGATTTCGGCAAGCTGCGCAATCCCAAGCGCGACATGCTGTGGGTGGCTGCGGCCGGTCCGGCATCCAACCTGGTGATGGCTTTCCTTTGGGCGCTGGTCTTCAGTTTTGCCGGCCATGCGCCGGAGTTCTTCATTCAGCCGCTGACCTTGATGGCACAGGCCGGCATCATGATCAACGTCGTGCTGCTGGTGCTCAATCTGTTGCCGCTGCCGCCTCTGGACGGTGGTCGCATTGCCGTCAGCCTGCTGCCGCATCATCTTGCCTACCAGTTTGCAAAACTGGAGCGTTACGGATTCATCATACTGATTGTGCTGTTGTTTACCGGCGTGCTGTACAAGATCATGATGCCGCTGGTCAGTGCCGTGTTGTGGCTGATCGGCGCGATTACCACTTAATCGG
>PHCD01000262.1 GCA_002842135.1 Betaproteobacteria bacterium HGW-Betaproteobacteria-8
AGGCTTTGCGAAAACAGCAGCGGGCTACGCATGACCTTGGACAACATGCCGGGGTTAATTCCGTTGATCAGTTCTTCGATACAATCGCCGAAAGCGTGTTCGAGCGGAACCATGGCATGGCCCATCCAGCCCGGTCCCATGTAGCCCTGATAGCCTTTGGTGTGCTTGGTCACGGTCAGGTACTCGCGGCCGGCAAACCGGGTCATTTTCCAGTCCTCGCCGTCCTCCGTGATCTCAAGTTTAGCGCCTAGCGGAACCTGGTACTGATCACTGGTTGCGATGACTCTCGCGTCCTTGTCCAGCATGATGCCGACGGCCCAGTCGTTTTCAGCAATCAAATCCTTGAACACTCCTTCCATTTCATTTTCGAAGCGGAAGCAAAGGCAAAGTATTCCCAATACGTTTTTATTGTCGGGCGAGGTGACTTTATAGGCATAGACCAGGCTTTTGTCCTGATCCGGCAGCAAGTCGGTTTTTCTATATATTTCCACGTACGCCTGTGAGGTGCTGAAGGCCTCGTTTATCAACTCATCCGCTGAGTGTGCGACAGGGTTGTGTTCGTCGAGCTGGACCAGCACCCGTCCCTGAGTATCCAGCAGGATAATGTTGGAATAGACGGAGTATTTTTTTACATATTCGCGAAAACGGACTCGGAGATCATTTGCATCCTTATCGGAGGATTCACCTTTCAGTTCGTTTGCCAGGAACAGGCGGATATCGTCATCGGTTGCCAGAAAACCGATGTCGGCAGTTCTCTCGAAAAGATTGCGGATAACGATATCGACAATTACCTGGGCTTTGGCAGTGAGCCCCGTTACGGTTTTATTCAAGGTTTCCTTGGACAGGTTGCTTAGCACGTCATCGGTTAGCTGGCCGAATGCCGTCCGGGTTTCGGTCATGTCGGTGCCGGTGCCCGATAATTGTGCAAGCAGGGAAAGATTGTCCCAGACGGATTGCAGCTGATAAATCGACTCGCGATAACGGTTAAGCCCTGACATATGCTTGTCCATGCGGTCTTGTATGTTGTTATTGTTTATTGACATGGTAGGGTCCTCTCGAAGCAAATTTGAATTATTTGAGACAGGTGATGCAACAAC
>PHCD01000263.1 GCA_002842135.1 Betaproteobacteria bacterium HGW-Betaproteobacteria-8
GGCACGATGTCGATCAGTGCGACCTTGCCGCCCCAGGATTTGACTTCCTTGCCACCGATGACCTGATCTTCGCTGTAATCGCTACCCTTGACGATGATGTCAGGCCGGATGGCATCAATCAGTTTCAACGGCGTGTCCTCGTCGAACAGGATGACCGCATCGACCGCTTCCAGCGCAGCTAGTACGCGTGCACGATCGGCTTCATGAATTACCGGCCGGCTGGGGCCTTTCAAGGCGCTGACCGAACGATCGGTGTTCAAGCCCAGGATCAGTTTGTCGCCGGTTTTTCTGGCCGCTTCCAGATAGGTGACATGGCCGGCATGCAAGAGGTCGAAGCAGCCGTTGGTGAACACGATGCGCTTTTTCTGTTGTTTCCACTGTCTGACACGCACAAGCAGAGTGTCCAGTTCGCAGATCTTGTCTGCTTGTTCAACCGAGTCCTGCGAGATGAGTTCTGCCAGCAGTTCCTCGCGGTTGACCGGCACCGTGCCGACCTTGCCGACCACAATGCCGGCGGCGATGTTGGCCAGTTCGAAGGCCTGGTGATGGCTCAAGCCATGTATAAGGCCAGCGCCCAGTGTCGCGATCACGGTATCGCCGGCGCCGGAAACGTCAAACACCTGTTTCGCTGCCGCCGGAATGTGGATGGTCTCGTTTTTCTCAAGCAGGGAAATGCCTTCCTCCCCCCGGGTCACTGCAAGAAACTCCAAACCGAGTTGATCCCTGAGCTTGGCTGCCGCCTGTAGCAGTTTTTTGGTGTCCAACGCATCTATGCCGCAGGCTTCGGAGGTTTCTTTCTTGTTCGGGGTCAGGGCCGTTGCGCCTTCGTATTTCGAATAATCGCGCCCTTTCGGGTCTACCAGCACCGGAATGCCCAGTGCCTTGGCTTGCGCGATGACCGCCTGGCAGAGTTCGTCGCTCAACACGCCTTTGGCGTAATCCGAAAGGATGATTACGGCAGGTTTCTGCACTATGGCTTGTGAAACCTGTTTGAGCAGTGTGCTGGCTTCGGTATCGGTAAATGTCAGCCGGCTTTCCTTGTCCAGTCGCATCATTTGTTGATGGCCGCCGAGGATGCGGGTCTTGGT
>PHCD01000264.1 GCA_002842135.1 Betaproteobacteria bacterium HGW-Betaproteobacteria-8
GCGATATCGGTCGCATTAAGCACGCGTTGCGCCGCCTGTTCCGTCATCCGCACCACATAGTTCAGGCGATCGCGGGCATCGGGGATCTCCTGGGTCACTTCCTCCAGGGCTTTATCCAGGCCCAGGCCGCGCAAACTGTCATGCAATATACGCGTCATGTAGCCGATACGCGCAATCACCTCATCCTTGGCGCCAGTGGCAGGCAGCGCAGGCTCTGCGTTACTTAACTGTGATACCGGTTGCACTTGCATTCTCAAGCCCCGATTTTTTCAAATATTTTTGCGAGCTTTTCATCCAGGGTCGCTGCAGTAAAAGGCTTGACCACATAACCACTAGCACCGGCCTGGGCGGCGGCGATGATGTTTTCCTTTTTGGCTTCAGCCGTCACCATGAGGACAGGCAAGGAAGATAATTTGGGATCGGCGCGAATATGCTGCAGCATTGTGAGCCCGTCCATATTCGGCATATTCCAGTCCGACACGACAAAATCGTAATTCCCGGCCTGCAACATGGAAAGCCCCATGGCACCGTCTTCCGCCTCGTCCACATTGGCGTAACCCAGCTCTTTCAGCAGGTTCTTGACAATACGGCGCATGGTGGAGAAATCATCCACCACCAGAAATTTTGTATTTGGATTTGCCATCTGAGACTCCGTTAAAAACTTGATATGCCGATGCTGACAATGTGACAGCATAATGACGCATTACACTCTTGCCATCATTATCGGCAGAACCGGCAAAACCTTAAGTCCGAAAAACGGGGATAAAACACCTCTTAATACCTTTTTGAACGCACGCCGATTGCATGGCGTGCAATTAACCTGAAAACGCAGTTAGCCACAGAGAACTCAGAGTTCACAGAGAAAAAACCAGAGGTTGCCGGAATCATTATTCCACCAATCGGGCGCCTCCCTCAACACCACGCAATCCGCTTTGTCTCTGTGTTGGCGCCAACAATAGGCGCTTCAGCGCCATTGGTGGCGGACATGCACCATGCGGGTACTATGTGAACTCTGTGGCTTGAATTACGAGTTCCGGATTAACTCAAATACCAATCAAACCCGAAGCGCGCGGCTGGTATCCAGTGC
>PHCD01000265.1 GCA_002842135.1 Betaproteobacteria bacterium HGW-Betaproteobacteria-8
TATACACGTACATTCCGTGCGCAGCGTGGCGAGAATGGTCGCAGTTCGGATTGCTATGGTGCCAAGGGTGAGGACATGGTGTTGCGTGTCCCGGTTGGCACGGTCATTAGCGATAAGTCCACGGGTCAGATGTTGGTCGATTTGGCCGAGAACGGCCAGAAAGTGCTGCTGGCAAAAGGCGGGAACGGCGGCCTGGGCAATATCCACTTCAAGACCAGTACCAACCGCGCGCCACGGCAATGTACGCCAGGTGAGCCGGGTGAAGAGTTCGAGCTTTATATGGAGCTCAAGGTGCTGGCCGATGTTGGCCTGCTGGGCATGCCTAACGCCGGCAAATCGACCTTTATCCGTTCAGTCTCGGCTGCCAAACCGAAAGTGGCGGATTATCCGTTTACTACGCTGCATCCGAATCTGGGCGTGGTGCGCGTGGATACCAATCGCAGCTTCGTGATTGCCGACATTCCGGGTCTGATCGAAGGTGCAGCCGAAGGTGCCGGCCTTGGTCATCGTTTCCTGCGTCATTTGGCCCGAACACGCCTCTTGCTGCACATCGTCGATATTGCGCCTTATGACGAATCGGTTGACCCGGTGCAGGAAGCTCGGGCGATCGTCGAGGAATTAAAGAAGTATGACGAAGAACTTTATAATAAGCCGCGTTGGCTGATCCTGAATAAAGTCGATATGCTGGAAAACCCGGATGCGACGATCAAGCAGTTCATTCGGGATTATGACTGGGACGGCCCTTGTTTCGCCATTTCTGCCATCAGTGGCACCGGCACCAAGGAGCTGATTTACGCCATCATGGAGCATCTGGACAATACAAAGCGAATAGAAGAAGAGTCCACACAAAATGAACTCCCTACTGACTGATGCACAGACGCTGGTCGTAAAGGTCGGCTCCAGCTTGGTGACCAATGATGGTCAGGGCTTGGATCGGGCTGCGATTTCGGCCTGGGTGACACAAATTTCCCAGTTGGTGAAACAGAAGCGCGAGGTCGTGCTGGTTTCCAGCGGTGCGGTGGCGGAAGGCATGCAAAGACTGGGCTGGAAGAAGCGTCCGACCAATATCAATGAATTGCAGGC
>PHCD01000266.1 GCA_002842135.1 Betaproteobacteria bacterium HGW-Betaproteobacteria-8
CCCATTTGGCAAATTATTGCGTTCAATCATCAGAGGTAAACCCATGCAAGAAGAAAACCAGAGTCCGGAACAAGAGACTGCTGCAGACGAAAACCAGGCGGCACCCAGTGAGAAAACTGCCGAAGAAAGAATCGCCGAACTCGAAGCACAACTGGCCGAGCAACAGGCTGCGGTGCTCTACACCAAGGCCGAAGGCGAAAACATCCGCCGCCGTGCCATGGAGGATATCGACAAGGCACGCAAGTTTGCGCTGGAAAAATTCTCCGGTGAATTGCTGGCTGTGATGGACAGCATGAGCGCCGCGCTCAACATTGAAAACGCAACCGTTGAGAACTACAAAAATGGCGTCGAGCTGACTGCCAAGCAACTACTGAGCGTATTCGAGAAATTCAACATCGTCGAAATCAACCCGGCAGGCGAGAAATTCGACCCCAACAAGCATCAGGCCATCAGCGCCGTCGAGTCGGAGGCCGAATCCAACACCGTGGTCCAGGTATTGCAGAAGGGCTACACGCTGAATGACCGAGTGCTGCGTCCGGCCCTGGTGATGGTGGCCAAGGCGAAAAACTAAAACCTTGAGCCACAGAGCACACAGAGCACACAGAGGTCACAGAGAAAATCACCCATCAAAATCTCTGTGAGCTCTGTGGCTAAAAAGATTTTGGGGTTGAAATCGAAACGACTATCCCCACATTGGGAACATAGGATTATTTGAATTTTTTAAAGATATTTTTAGAGGGAAAACATAATGGGCAAAATTATCGGTATTGACCTGGGCACCACCAACTCCTGCGTCTCCGTCATGGAAGGCGGCAAACCGCGCGTGATTGAAAACGCCGAAGGCACACGCACTACACCTTCCATCATCGCTTATCAGGAAGATGGCGAGATTCTGGCTGGCGCACCGGCAAAACGCCAGGCCGTCACAAACCCCAAGAACACGCTGTACGCAGTCAAGCGCCTGATCGGCCGTCGCTTCGAAGAAAAGGAAGTGCAAAAGGATATCGGCCTGATGCCTTATTCCATCGTCAAGGCTGACAATGGCGATGCATGGGTGGAAGTACGCGGCGAGAAAATGGC
>PHCD01000077.1 GCA_002842135.1 Betaproteobacteria bacterium HGW-Betaproteobacteria-8
TGAATTATGAGTGGCTGGACTGGCGCGAGGCGGCGAAGAAAGTATTTTCCTGGACCAATGTCGATGCGCTCCGGCGACTGGGCGAGCGGCATAACCTGATACTGTGAGAGATGAATGATGGCAACATCAACGATTGAGATGCCGATGAAAGCCGAACCCATCAAGTTCGAGCGTTTTCAGGCGAGCAAAGAAGCCGAATTGCAGGAGCGCATCATTGCGGCCAAGGCCAAGCTCGGCAAGCGGCTGGTGATACTCGGTCACCACTATCAGCAGGAAAGCGTCTACCGTCATGCTGATTACACTGGTGACTCGCTCAAGCTGTCGCGCTATGCAGCAGAAACCGATGCTGAATTCATCGTTTTTCTCGGTGTACATTTCATGGCCGAGGTGGCGGATATTCTCTCCCGTCCTGAACAGATTTCCATTCTGCCTGACCTGTCTGCCGGCTGCTCCATGGCCGATATGGCGAATCTGGCCAAGGTCGAGCGTTCACGCCGCGAGCTGTCCAAGGTGCTGGATTTCGATGCGATCATCACGCCGGTGACTTACATCAATTCCGCGGCCGACCTCAAAGCCTTTTGCGGCGAGCACGGCGGCATCGTCTGCACTTCGACCAATGCCCCGAAGATCCTCGAATGGGCCTTCGCCCAGCGTGAAAAAGTATTGTTCTTCCCGGACCAGAACCTGGGCCGCTGGAGCGGTTACAAGATGGGTATCCCGCTGGAGCAGATGCCGGTGTGGGATCCGGACCAGCCGATGGGCGGGTTGACGGAAGATCAGATCAAAAACGCGAAGATTTTGCTGTGGAAAGGCCATTGCGCCGTGCACCAGATGTTCCGCGAACAGAACATCACACGTTTCCGCGCCGAGCATCCGGACGGCTTCGTCATCTCGCATCCGGAATCGCCGTTCGAGGTCTGCCTCAATTCCGATTATGTCGGCTCTACCGAATACATCCTGAAGACGGTCAGCGAAGCGCCGGCCGGTACCAAGTGGCTGGTGGGCACCGAACTGAACCTGGTCAACCGGCTGGCGGAACAGATGAAACCGCAAGGCAAGCTGGTGCAGTTCATGTCGCATGTGATCTGCGAGTGCTCGACCATGGCGCGCATCGACCCGCAACATCTGGCCTGGACGCTGGAGAATCTGGTCGCAGGCAATGTCGTGAACCAGATCAAGGTGCCTGAGGCAGAAGCGAAGTTGGCAAAATTGGCGCTAGACCGTATGCTTGCTGCATCTTGATTTAGCCTGATCGAGCATGCACAACACCATACGCATTGCCACTTTCAATATCCACAAGGGCGTTACCAGTTTCAGCGCCCGTCTTGCATTACACGATCAACGTGACCTGATTCGCCAGCTGCATGCAGACGTTGTTTTCCTGCAGGAAGTGCAGGACGTGCACATTACACGCAGCCGCCGCTTTAAGCGCTGGCCGCTGGAGGGGCAGGCAGAGTTCCTGGCCGATTCCGTGTGGTCGGATTATGCCTATGGCAAGAACTCGGTTTATCCGGCTGGCCATCACGGCAATGCCCTGCTTTCCAAATT
Source organism: Betaproteobacteria bacterium HGW-Betaproteobacteria-8 (assembly GCA_002842135.1). The sequence goes on from PHCD01000077.1 coordinate 1,549, forward strand.
CCCCATTATCAAGACTGAGAACCTGGATATTTCGGCGCATCCTTCAGAACAGCGGGGCATGTTGCATGCCGAAATTGCGGTTCCTAGCTGGCAGGAACCGCTGCATTGCATCTGTGTGCATCTGGGCTTGTTTGCCAGTTGGCGCAGGAAACAGGTGCATCTGTTGCGCGAACGGATCGATGTCGCCGTACCACCGGAAGCGCCGCTGATCATCGCCGGTGATTTCAACGACTGGGGCATGAGCGCCGGCAGAATCCTGACCGAAGGCCTGCATCTGCGTGAAGTGTTTGAACATCATTCGGGTAAATCGGCACGCAGCTTTCCATCCGTATTGCCTTTTTTCCGGCTGGACCGTATCTATGAGCGCGGTTTTAATGTGCAACATGTGCAAGTGCACGCAGGGCCAAAATTCGCGCAGGTATCAGACCATGCAGCCCTGAGTGCCACACTCGTTAAGCGATGACCTTCTTTACTGATTCAAATCAGATCGACTTGCTGAGAAACGGCGAGGAGTATTTTCCGGCGCTGGAAAAGGCAATCAATGAAGCCCGGCATGAAATCTATCTGCAGACCTATATCTATGAAGCTGATCGTACCGGTGACCTTATCGGTAATGCGCTGAAGCGTGCCGTACAGCGCGGGGTTCGAGTGCATGTGCTGCTGGATGGGTTTGGCTGCAAGGATTTGCCCAGGTCTTATATAGAGGAACTGCAAGAAGCCGGGGTCGAGGTGATGGTCTACCGCCCCAAGATTTCGCCCTGGTCATTGAAGCGCAGCCGGCTCAGGCGTCTGCATCGCAAGGTGGTGGTGATCGATGGGGCAATCGCCTTTGTCGGCGGCATCAATATCATCGATGATTACAATGTGCCGAATCATGATCCGCCACGCATTGACTACGCAGTTTCCATTCGGGGTGAATTGCTGCCGCAGATACGGTCCAGTGCTCGTGGCCTTTGGCGACGCATTGCCTGGTCCCATCTGCGACGGGTGGATGCCAAAAACCCTCCCGTTCCGGGCAGGATGGTTGATGGCAAGGTAAAGGCCGCATACGTCGTGCGGGATAATCTGTTGCATCGCCGCGATATCGAGCAAAGTTATCTTAAGGCCATCCAGCATGCAAAATCGGAGATCCTGATTGCCAATGCTTATTTCATTCCGGGCCTGAATTTCAGGAAAGCGCTGATTGCGGCAGCCAAGCGAGGTGTGCGTGTGCGGTTGCTCTTGCAGGGCAAGAAAGAATATTTCCTGATGTTTGCCACGCATTATTTTTATTCGGATTTTCTCGCCGAAGGCATTCAAATCTATGAATACCGCAAGAGTTTCATGCATAGCAAGGTGGCAGTGATTGACCGGGAATGGGCCACCATCGGCTCATCCAATATCGACGCTTTCAGCCTGTTGCTTGCGCGCGAAGCCAATGTTGTCGTTCTTGATCGTAATTTTTCCCAAGCGCTGGAGGCAGATATTGAGCGCACCATAGTCGATGGTGCCCAGGAGGTTTTTGCAGAAGACTGGGCGCGTGGAAATTATTTGAAACGAACTTTTTCTTCGCTGGTCTATCTCGTGGTTCGCCTGGTGACCGGGCTGGTTGTGCAACCCGACAGGCATTAAACAGCCGATGAAGCGGGCAGTTGGTACAAGTGGTTTGCCGCAGGCGTGGCTAGCTTTTATAATCACCAGGTTTTAGGAAGTCGTGCTGGTGTAGCTCAGTTGGTAGAGCAACGCACTCGTAACGCGTAGGTCGTAGGTTCGATTCCTATCACCAGCACCAGAAATTTTAATCATTACAGTTTGCAGATTGGATTCCCTTGAAAACTTTTACCGTTACATTTTCGAGCCTTGCTTTTCTTATTGCGCTCATACAACCACTAAGCGCGGCGACACTTGAAGATGCACAGAAAGCAGCAAGAGTCGCGGATTTCAAAACTGCAGCCAGCGTATATACAGAGCTTGCCGAGGCAGGCGATGCCAATGCCCAGTACGAATTGGGTATCTTGTATATACGCGGTATGGGCGTGGAGCAGAGCTATACCGAAGGGGCAAAGTGGCATCGCAAGGCGGCGGAACAGGGTCATGTTGATGCGCAATACAGCCTAGGGGTGATGCATTTCAACCGTGAAATCCCAACTGAAGATTATGTCGAAGCCGCTAACTGGTATTTGAAGGCGGCGGAACAGGGCCATGCCAAAGCACAGTTAAATGTGGCTATTCTTTATTTCCGTGGCGACATTTACGAGCAGAACTTTGAAGAATCTGTGAAGTGGTATCTGAAAGCTGCGGAACAGGGCAATGCTGAAGCGCAGTTCAATCTTGGCAATATGTATACGCGCGGACTGGGAGTGGCTGAAGACATCGTGCGCGGTACCATGTGGGTGCTGGTGTCGATTGAAAACCCGGATGTGGGTAAACGTATTATCAGCAAAACCAAAATAGCCAATTTCAATGCCAGCAAGATGACGGAAGAACAGAAGCAGCAGACCAGAACCATGGCCAATGAATGCAAGGCAAAGAAATATAAAGGTTGTTAAGTAGTTCTAGTGGTCAACCGGAAGCTGGATTTGATTAAAAAAATCCAGCTTTTTTTTGCGTCTGGTTTTCTTCAGTTGCGCTTCGGCCACCGAGGCACTTGAGCGGTCTGGATAAGTCTGTGAAGCAAGTATGCGCAAGGGTTTGTTGGCCCGCGTGTATTTTGCGCCAGTGCCTGATTGATGGGCGCGAAAGCGCGCTTCCAGATCCGTGGTGATGCCTGCGTAATAACTGCCGCCTTCACACTCCAGTAAGTACAAGTGCCACTGCATCAATATCCATCAAATCTGATAAAGGAAACTTCTGGTTAAACCGGGTGCGAACGAGTCAGGATTCAATAATCCGCACTACGTCCGGTGGAGTAACCATAAGCATCGTTCTGCCATTCACCACAACGGTCACATCTGTGGTCCTGCATGGTTTTGCATAAAGTCAGCTGATCGTGTCCACAGGCGCGGCAAACGTGTGTGGATTTCACCGAGGACTTGGCATGCGTTTCATGATGCTCTTGCGCAACTCGGGTGCTACCCAAACCATATTTGTTGTCCATGGGAACCTCCTGCAAGACAGGCTTACACTGTTATCTTAATCCTCCAGGCGGAGATATCAACCTGTTTTTTTGCTATTTCCTGCCGGGCTGGTTCTGTGGAGTTGTGCACTCGGGGGCCTGTGCTGCTGCCGAGTCGGCCCATTCCAGAATTCGTACAATTGCCCTGGTGCTGGCCTCATCCAGTGCCGCAACACCGCCTTTGGCATCTGCACTGGGTGCTGGAGCATTTTCCTGCAGCAGGTGATTGAGCAGGGGCTGGCGAGTCTTTTGTGCGAAAAGCATGGCATGCAACTTTACAACCCCGTTGCTGTTGTCTGCGGTTTCAAAGACCTGGTCGAAAGCTTCAATATGTATTATGACGCTGCAGTTGGACACATTTGAGACACTGGCCATGCTGCGTAGTTTTGCCGAGAGCAAATCGGCCGGTGAACTCGACCAGCGACTTTGGGTGTAACTGAATACCTGGGCAGGATTCTGATAATTGAGGCGATAACGAATCCGGCGGTGGTCTATGGCATCTTCCGCACTTACCTTGCCGATATTAACCCTGGTATTGATTCTGACCGTTTCATCATGGAGACCAAAATCGTAAACCGCACTTTCCGGACCGGGCTTGTTTGCACTCAGGCAGCCTGTTAACAGGCCAATCATGCCGAGATGGATAAGATAGCGCATAGGGCGTGCCTTCTAATTTTCAGTATTGGGCTGGAAACCGTCTTCACCTGGCCCCGGCTTTGCCGGAGGCTTGCCTAGAATCAGGCTTTGCGGATTTTCTTCCAGATTATTGAGTAATTCGCTGAATTGACGCATGTCGCGATTCATGTTTTTCGTAAGCTCATGAATGCGTGGCAGGGTTTCATGGTTCAGTGTGTGGCTAAGCTGCTGGCTGCCTTGCCCAATCTCCTGTGCCATGTTGCGGAATTCCCTGGCGGTGTCGTTCAGTTCGCCGAGTAAAGGTTGGGCGGCATCGGCCGTTTTCTGCATGCTGCTCAGGGTCTCGCTCAGCATGGCCTGATTTTGCTCGGAAGCCATATTGCCCATGCGCTCGAATGTGGTTGTGGCGGTGTTCAGCAGGGGTTCCAGCTTTGTGGATGCCTGTTCAAGGTTGGTCAGGGTCTGATTGAGTTTTTCATGATCGATACTGCCTAAAAGTTGATTGGCCGTAGTAGCCAATTCGTTACTGCTCTTCAGCAGCGACTCGATCTGGGCAATCAAGGCAGGTCCGTTGTCCATCAGCTTGTCGACCAGTGAGGGATGCAGGGGAATTTCGGCCCCCTCTGCCAGAGGCTTGGCCTCCGGGTCCGTAGTGTCATTGAGGTCGATAAAAGCCAGGCCTGTCACACCCTGCATGCGTAACCTGGCTGTGCTGTTTTCACTCAGCCCAAGGTCATCCTGAACACGTATTTCAACACGGATGATGTTCTTGTTGGTTTTGTCCAAGGTGATGTTCGTGACCTTGCCGACATCGACGCCGCGAAACTTCACTGCGGACTCTACGCTGAGGCCGGTGATAGGTATCGGGGAAACCACAACATAGTTGGAATTTTTTTGGTGTTCGCCGCTCAGCCACCAGAAGGAGAACAGCAGGAACAGCCCGAGCAGCAGCGTGAAAAGTCCGACAGCGATGGCGTAAGTACGATTTTCCATAGGGTTATTGTGCCCTTTCCATGCGCGCTTTGATATCGTGGAAGAAATTGTTAACGAATGGGTGGTCGATAGCGCCCAGCTCAGCTAGCGGACAGTTGGCGATGATTTGCTTGTCTGCCAGCACGGCAACGCGGTCTGCCATGCGGACCAGTGTGTCGAGGTCGTGCGTGACGAAAAGCACGGTGAGCCCCAGGCTATGCTTGAGTTGCTTGATCAGTTCGATGAATTTCTTGCTGCGGTCAGGATCCAGTCCGGCAGTCGGTTCGTCCAGCACCAGCAGTTCCGGTTCCAGCGCTAGTGCGCGGGCAAGGCCGACACGTTTGACCATGCCACCTGAGAGTTGTGCCGGCAGCAACTGTCCATGCTGTGGCTCCAGTTCGACCAGCGACAGTTTGTGCATGACCAGGCGGTATATGGTTTCTTCGTCGAATTGCTTCAGCTCGCGCAATGGGAAAGCGATGTTGTCAAATACGGAGAGTGCTGAGAACAGTGCTCCTTGCTGAAACAGCATGCCAAGGCGGTTCATCAGGCGTTGTTGCATGAGGCGGTCAACTTCGTGCAGGTTTTCGCCGAACAGGAAGATTTCTCCCCTGGTTGGCACCGTAAGACCGACGATGTGGCGTAGCAGAGTCGTTTTGCCGCTGCCGGAGCCGCCGACCAGGGCGACGATCTGACCCGATTGCACTTGTAGGTTCAGATTCTGGTGCACCACGTTATCGTCAAACACGGTCCATACCTGGCGCGCTTCGCAGACGATGTTGTCGCTGCTCGATACGGCCGGGTTCATATGCCGATTCCCCTGGTCAATATGGCAAACATGGCGTCTATCAGGATCACCGCAGTGATGGCGGTGACCACGGAACTGGTGGTGCTCATGCTCAGGCTTTCCGTATTTGGTTTGACGCGCAAGCCGAAGTGGCAGGCCAGCAGGGTGACAACAAAGCCGAACAACAGTCCTTTGACCAGGCTCAGTGTCAGGTTGACGGACTGCACAACCGTTGGCAGGTATTCAAAAAAGAAACGAAAGCTGATGCCGAGCTCAATATTGGCAGAAAGTGCGCCACCCATCAGGCTCCAGGTCGAAGTCCACAATACCAGGAACGGTGCGACAAAAGTGAGCCCCAGTACCTTGGGCAGGACGACGCGCAGAATGCGCGAGATGCCCATGGTCGTCAATGCGTCAATTTCCTCGGTGACCCGCATGACGCCGATTTGTGCCGTCATGGCTGAGCCGGAGCGGCCGGCGACCAATACTGCCATCAACATCGGCCCCAGTTCCCGTATGATGCCCAGCCCGAGAATATTGACGATAAAGATGTCGGCACCAAAGGCGCGCAGCTGTTTGGACATCAGGTAGCCCAACGCGATACCTATCATGAAGCCAAGCAGGGCGCTGATTGGCAGTGCGGTGACGCCGCTCTTGTAGATGTTGGCGCTGAACTCGCGCAGCGGGAATTCGCGTGGGTGACGCAGTACATAGAGGATTTCCATGAATAACAGGCCCAGCAATTGCATGAAATCCCGGAGGTGGAAGGAGAATTCGAAGGTTAACTTCCCCAGTTTTGCAAGCGGTGCCAGCCAATCCGGTTGTTTGTGTATCCTGATTGACATGTCCAGACGGCTTAGCATGTCGAAAATCTGTTTTTGATCCGGTGTCAGGCTGATCCGGTTATCGATTTTTTCGCCCCATCCTGCCCACAGCACAGCGGCTGCGGCCGTGTCGAGTTGCTCGACTTGCTTTATATCCCAGTGGACGAATGGGTCGGAAAAATAAGGGGCAAGCGAGGTTTTGAGAACGGCGAAATCGTTATCCAGCGAGCGCAAGGACCATTGCCCCAGCAGCCGAACATGCGGACGGCCATCCTGATCCAGCTCAATATGAAAACTTGCAGCTGCCATCCGACTCCCCTTTCTGACTGATTATACGCAGTGCTTTCGCTTTACGACAACCGCCCGGCCGCGGCGCGGTATAATCCAAGTTATTCTATTAAAACAACATTCGAAATCATTTTTGGAGAAATCGGCAGCATGAAAAGCTATCGCAAGGAACTCTGGTTCAA
>PHCD01000267.1 GCA_002842135.1 Betaproteobacteria bacterium HGW-Betaproteobacteria-8
TTGGACAAACTGCACCCGGATGCAGCCAACAAGTCCAAGGCTATCTGGTGCTCTGCTGACCGGGCGAAGTCATGGATGGACTGGGTGCTGAATAACAAGCTGGTGAAGGGCAGCACGAATTGCGAGAGCCCTGTCGAGAGTTTGGCGAAACTTGGTCAGGAACTCGGCGTGACCAGCACGCCGACCCTGATTTTTGCGGACGGTAAACGCATGCTGGGTGCTTACCCGGCTGCCGAGATTGAAAAGGCATTAAATGCAGCCGGCGTGAAAAAATAGCAGAGGTTTGGTAAGCGTTAACCTACGACTTCGCCCAGTTTGAAGATCGGCAGATACATCGCGACGACGAGGCCGCCGATCAATACACCGAGAATTACCATAATGATCGGTTCCATCAAGCTGGAAAGGCCTTCCACTGCATCATCGACTTCCGCTTCATAAAAATCGGCAACTTTGGAAAGCATGGAGTCGAGCGCACCGGATTCCTCGCCGATGGCAGTCATTTGCAGCACCATGTTGGGAAACACTTCCGCGTTCTGCATGGCAACTGTCAAACTGGTGCCGGTGCTGATTTCACTCTGGATTTTTTTGGAGGCATCGTAATAAACACGATTCCCTGATGCGCCTGCGACCGAATCCAGTGCCTCAACCAAGGGCACACCGGCAGCGAACATGGTTGAGAGGGTTCTGGCAAAGCGGGCGATCGTGGCGATCCTGATCAAATTACCAAAGACAGGCACCTTCAATAGCAGCCGGTCCATGGTTGATTGCATCTTTTCAGAACGTTTCCAGGTGTAGAAGAAGAACCAACCAGCGAAGCCAAGCGAGCCGAAGATTGCCCACCAGTAGGAAACAAAATAATCTGATATGGCCATTACCACCAGTGTGGGTGTTGGAAGGTCGGCGCCAAAGCTGGAGAAAAGTTCTTTAAAGGCGGGAACCACAAAGATCATGATGACCGCTGTGATCACAAATGCAACGATAATGATGGATACCGGGTACATCAATGCGGATTTGATCTTGCCTTTAATGGCAAGGATCTTCTCCTTGTAGCTTGCCAGCCTGTCCAGCAGGGA
>PHCD01000268.1 GCA_002842135.1 Betaproteobacteria bacterium HGW-Betaproteobacteria-8
TTGATATTTTCCGGTGCATAAACGATGTAGTGGGCTCGCGCCCTGCTGCCCAACTGCGGCCAGTCGGCCAGACTACCAGCCGCGGCCTGCATGTGCAGCTCAAACAACTGGCCGTGCTCTGCCGGATACAGATCAAACGTGGCAGTCAGGCGCGGGTTCAGCTCCAGCACCCAGGCACTCTCGCCCTGCATAATGGCGTCTATGCTGTTCAAGCCTCGCAGACCGACGGCACTGGTCAGCTTCCTGGCAGCAGTCAGCAACAGTTGCCTGACGGCTTGCGGCAATTCGGCATGACTGACCGCCCCGCCATAGCGATATGGCATCAAGGCAGTTGGCGCCAGCCATTGCTGATTAAAGCCGATTTCCTTTACATTCATGCCATCTGCAGCAAACAGCAGCGAAACCGGGATCCCCTGTATCTCCTGCTGATAATAGCTGCCAGGCTCCAGCGGGATATCTGCAGTGGCGCGACGGATATGCGTACCACCTGATCCGCCGTTCCTTTTGGTCAGCCAGGAAGCTGCGGCCAGTTGTGCATCCGGCATCTGCTGCAAACCGACCGGCGGGCGCGGGATATTCAGCACATCAAGCAACGCAAAAAAAGTGACGGCACGCTTCATGTTGCGCACTACACGCAAAGAATTGCCAATTAACGGCATGTACTGCTCAACCAGCGCCAATAATGCTGGCTGTGCTTCGAACCCGCTACCATAGACCAAACCAAGCGGGCCTTGCAGTGCGATCTCTTTCAATGTTGCTTCCAGCTCGGCCGCATCGAAAGTGCCGTCAGCGTATTTCAATGCATACAAGCTGCTGGCTAACTGGCCGGTATCGCGGTCAGCGAATGCATCCAGCGCAATCACCTCATAGCCGGCCGCGACTGCAGCCTGCACAAAAGGCCGGGCGGACACCGACGCTACGACGATTTTCTTATTGTTTTTCAAACAACCAATCTGGAATCAATTTTCAATGGGGAAACTTTAAAGGCTTTTGCGAGCCATCTCAAAAGCGGAGAGAAAGTCCAGATAATATTTCTTGTCCCCTTCCAGCATCTGGCGAAGCAAGTTGTGCTG
>PHCD01000269.1 GCA_002842135.1 Betaproteobacteria bacterium HGW-Betaproteobacteria-8
TATTGGGCAGTCATCTGATTCGCGCCCTGAAAAAGCGTCGGCCGGACCTGGAGTTTGTCGGTATCGCCGGTCCAAAAATGATGGCCGAAGGCGCCAAAACCCTGTTCCCCATGGAACGCCTTTCCGTGCGCGGTTTTGTCGAAGTGATCCGGCACCTGCCGGGCTTGCTCAAATTGCGCAAGCAACTTGCTCAGCATTTTCTACAAAACCCGCCTGATCTTTTTATCGGCATTGATGCGCCGGACTTCAATTTTGCACTGGAGCGCAAACTGAAGCAGCATGGCATACGCACGATCCATTACGTCAGTCCGTCGATCTGGGCATGGCGCAAGGGGCGTATCAGGAAGATCAAGGCAGCTGTATCACATATGCTGGCGCTGTTTCCATTCGAGCCGGCCATTTATCAGGCAGCTGATATCCCGGTCAGCTACGTCGGCCACCCTCTGGCAGACATACTGCCACTGGAATCCAGCATGCGGGAGGCGAGAGAAGACCTTAAACTGCAAAATGCCAATCAGGTCATCGCCATGTTGCCCGGTAGCCGCCAAAGTGAAGTCAGGCAACTGGCCAGGCTTTATGTCAGAACCGCCAGACTAATGCTGAACAAACAACCCTCGCTGAAGTTTCTGATACCTTTGGTAACCAAAGAGACCCGTGAGATATTCCAACAGGCGATTTATGACGATAATGCGCAGGACCTGCCATTACAGATTCTATTCGGCCATGCGCATCTTGCCATGCAGGCGGCCGATGCCATTATCGTCGCTTCCGGAACCGCCACCCTCGAAGCTGCATTGATCAAGCGGCCGATGGTCATTACCTATCGCATGCCACGCCTGAGCTGGATGCTGCTGAAGCGTATGAATTACCTGCCTTACGTCGGCTTACCCAATATCCTCGCCAATCGCTTTGTCGTGCCTGAACTGCTCCAGCATGATGCCAACCCGGAAAAACTGGCTGAAACGACCCTGCATCTGATTGAGGACAAGAACTTGATGGCTGAGATTCGCGAAGAGTTCACGCGCATGCACCTGACACTGCGACAGAATACGGAAGAAAAGGCTGCGG
>PHCD01000270.1 GCA_002842135.1 Betaproteobacteria bacterium HGW-Betaproteobacteria-8
CTGACCCCGATAGTGCCGTCATTGCGCAGCGCACTGCTGGCAAAGACGTTCTGGTAATACTTGTCGTAATCCGCGTAGCGTGTGCGGTTGCGCAGGGTGATGCCGTTATCGAAATCATGTTCGATCATGGCGTTGAATGCTGTAGTTTCAGTTTCGTTCGGACTCAGGCGTGCATTGCCGAAGAACTGGTCAGTATCGCCGAGGTCTAGCGGACGGTTCTTCAGGCTGCTGTTGGCAGCACCGTTGACCGATGGCTGTCCGCGGTCGCCAATGCGCTTGTCTTCGAAGTACTCGGCGCTCAGTACGATTCTGGTCTGTTCCGATAGATTGAAAGTGAAAGTCGGTGTGATGCCGTAACGTTCGATGCCGACACCATCCCGGTAGCTGTCGCTGTCCTCGTATACTGCATTGAGGCGGAAGGCCACGCTCTCGTTCAATCCCTGGCCGATATCGATGGTGGTCCTCTTCTGATTGTATGCACCATAACTGACGGACAGTTCGCGAACAGGATCCCAGCCGGCTTCCTTGCTGACGCGATTGATGACCCCGCCGGCGCCGCCCCGCCCGAAGATCATGGCGTTTGGCCCCTTCAGGACCTCGATGCGGTCGGTATTGTAGAAGTCCCGATAGGTTTGTACATCATCGCGGACACCGTCGACGTAGAAGTCACCGGTGGTGACGCCGGCACCGCGGAAATTGACTGCATCCCGGTTGCCCTCACCTTGTGAGGCTTGAACGCCAGGCACATACTGGACAACTTCCGTTATGCTCTGCAGGGACATGTCCTTGATCAATTCCTGTGTGATGACGGATACGGCTTGCGGCACATCGATCAAATCTGTGTCGGTCTTGGTTGCAGTCCTGCTGCTGGTGGCATTGTAGCCCTTGACCGGTTGTGTATCGCTGAGGCTTTCTGCCGACACTTCGACCTCTTTCAGCGTTAAGACTTCTTCTTGGGCATGGCTGAAAGGGGCTTGCAGGCACATTGCGGTGATCATGGCCGAAATCGGCAGTAACTTGAACGGAGGCTTTTGCATGATGGGAGTGATTGAAGTTTGTTAATGATG
>PHCD01000078.1 GCA_002842135.1 Betaproteobacteria bacterium HGW-Betaproteobacteria-8
CGACCTGATTGATTTCGGCTTTGGTCAAAAACCCGCAAGAACCAGTGGCGCGCTGACCGACAGCCTCAACCTGAACAGTCATTTCGCCATTTTGTTCGGTCTGGCATTCTTCTGGGCGCTAATGGTGGCGGCACGCTATTACACCGTCTCCTGGATAGGCGAACGCGTCACTGCCGACTTGCGCAATGCGGTCTACGGTCGGGTGATGACGCAATCACCACAATTCTTCGAGACCTTGCAAACCGGCGAAGTGCTGTCACGCCTGACCGGCGATACCACCCTGATTCAAACCGTGGTTGGCAGTTCGGCCTCCATGGGCCTGCGCAGCCTGTTCCAGTTTATCGGCGGCATGATCATGCTTGCCGTCACCAACCTCTATCTGTTCTCGCTAAACTTCGGCCTGATGTTGCTGGTGGTGTTGCCCATCATCCTGATCGGCAGGAAGGTGCGCAAACTTTCACGCGAATCTCAGGACAGGATCGCCGACAGCTCGGCGCTGGCAGGCGAGATCCTCAACGCCATGCCGACCGTACAATCCTTTACCCAAGAGCAGCGCGAAATCGGCCGCTTCCGCCAGAGCACGGAAACCAGCTTCATCACGGCACTCAGACGAGTGCAGGTGCGCGCCGCCATGACCGCCGTCATCATTACCGCGGTCATGGGCTCAATCATTTTTGTGCTATGGATAGGCGCGCGTCAGGTTACCAGCGGCGCCATGACCGGCGGCGAACTGGCCTCCTTCATCCTCTATGCCGCCATGGTGGCCGGCAGCGTCGGCACGATGGCTGAGGTCTGGGGCGACATCATGCGTGCCGCCGGCGCCACCGAGCGCCTGCTGGAACTGCTGCACGCAGCACCAGCAGTCAAGGAAACCAGCCGGCCGGAAGAAATCAGCGATGCCAGAACCGCGCAGATTTCGTTCAGCCACGTCAGCTTTTACTATCCCTCCAGATTGCAGACCGCCGCATTGAGCAATGTCTCACTGGAAATCCCCAGCGGCGAGACCATCGCCCTGGTTGGCCCTTCAGGCGCAGGCAAAACCACGCTGTTTCAGCTGCTGCTACGCTTTTACGATGTCACCGCAGGCAGCATCAGCATCAATGGACAGGATATCCGCAAACTGACGCTGCAATCCCTGCGCAGCATGATTGCCGTTGTACCGCAGGACCCGGTGATCTTTTCGGCCAATGCCATGGAAAACATCCGCTATGGGCGGCCTTATGCCACCGATGCTGAAGTGATGGTGGCGGCCAAGGCGGCGCAGGTCGATGAATTCATCTCGCGCCTGCCCGAGGGCTACGAAACCTTTCTTGGCGAACGCGGCACACGGCTGTCCGGCGGGCAGCGCCAGCGCATCGCCATCGCGCGCGCAATTCTCAAGGATGCACCGATTCTGCTGCTGGACGAAGCCACCAGTGCACTGGATGCGGAATCTGAAATCCTGGTGCAACAGGGGCTCAATATCGCCATGCAAGGACGCACCACCCTGATTATCGCGCATCGCCTGGCAACCGTTCAGAAAGCCGACCGCATCGTCGTCATGGAACAGGGAAATATTGTCGAGATCGGCACGGCAGCAGAGCTGCGCAATAACGCCGGTCTCTATGCGAGGTTGGCCAGCCTGCAGTTTGATAGCCCAGTCGCAGAACAAGCAACAAAAAACACCGCTTATTAAAGATGCAGCAACACAATTTCTTGCCGCATGAATGACACGATTGGTGCACGCGCACTTTTATTGTGCATCGATTGATCCCCCATGCGCCCTTCCCCCACCTTGCACAGTTATATATATATTCAATGTTTTTCAAAGCCTTAGCACATTCATTCAACAATTGGCACAGCAGTTGCTTTATACATGCTGAGTAACTCATATTCAGGTCGGCAATGCTCCGAGTCATGTTAGTTGATAATCACTTGGAGCGGACAGCTCCGCTCAAGCAGTCCCTGGCGGAGGCGGGCTACGAGGTAATTGCACATCTCAGTGACACGGCCAACCTGGATGAAGCAGTGAGCAGGCTGCAGCCTGACATTGTGATTATTGATACGGATTCACCCAGTCGCGACACGCTGGAGCATCTGATCGTAATGAGCCAGAATGCACCGCGACCGATTGTAATGTTTACGCATGATGGCGATACCGAAAAGATCCGGTCAGCCACACGTGCCGGTGTCAGTGCTTATGTGGTTGGTGGATTGACCAACGAGAAACTGAAGCCGGTAATGGATGCAGCGATTGCGCGGTTTGAAGAATTCAAGGCTTTGCGTGCCGAACTGAATGAGGCCAACCTCAAGCTCAGCGAACGCAAGGTAGTAGAAAAAGCCAAGGGCCTGCTGATGAAGCAGCGCGGTATCGATGAAGATGCAGCGTATACGCTACTGAGGAACATGGCGATGAAGCAGAACATACGTTTGGCGACGCTGGCCGAACAGGTGGTACAGGCAGCAAAGTTGCTGCTCTGAGAAGAAAATGGATGTTGATAGCCAACGGCGGATATCAATATCAGGTGTTTGACCAGGAGCCGGATTCGGCTCTGGCAGTACAAAGTTTTTGAATTGGCAATAGCAATATCGGGTCAATGATGACCCACCGGACAAAGGCGTCCTTGCTCGTGGAATTTATTCCGCCAGCAGGACGCCTTTTTTTATTTGGATTTTGAATCAACCGTTAGGAGAATCAAATGAGCAATCACAATGATCAGGCATCCAGCCAGTCTACGGAAGAAGCCAGTCAGATTGATACCGGCCGGCGCAATTTTTTCCGAGCAAGTGCGGGGGTCATGGGCGCTTCAGCTTTGATGGGCATGGTACCGGAGAAGATTCGTAACAATGCCTGGGCCGCCGGTAGCGACGAACCGGAAATCAAGGAAGTCAAAATCGGTTTCATTCCGCTGACTGACTGTGCCCCGATTGTTGTTGCCGCACAGATGGGCTTCGACAAGAAATACGGCATCAAGATCACCCCGACCAAGGAAGCTTCCTGGGCGGGTGTGCGCGACAAGGTGGTGAATGGTGAACTGCATGCCGCTCACATTCTGTACGGCATGATGTATGGCGTACAACTCGGCATTGGTGGTCAGCAAAAGGACATGGCGGTGTTAATGTCCCTGAACAACAACGGCCAAGGTATTACCCTGGCCAACCAGTTGAAGGAAAAGGGGGTCACCAGCGGTCCTACCCTGAAGCGTCTGCTGGATAACGAAAACCGCGATTACACCTTCGCCCAGACCTTCCCCACCGGCACTCACGCCATGTGGCTCTACTATTGGCTGGCGACTTACGGCATCAATCCATTCAAGGATGTTAAAACCATCGTCGTGCCTCCACCGCAAATGGTCGCCAATATGCGTATCGGCAACATGGATGGTTTCTGTGTTGGCGAACCCTGGAATGCACGTGCCATTCACGACAAGATCGGTTTCTCCGTCGCCACATCCCAGGACATCTGGACCGACCACCCTGAAAAAGTCCTCGGCACCACGGCGGAATTTGTTGCCAAGAACCCGAATACCGCGCTGGCCATGACCAAAGCAGTTCTTGAGGCTTGCCGCTATATCGATGCCACCGCCAATCGTTCGGCAGTGGCAAAACTAATTGCCGGCAAGGCTTACGTCAATGCTCCTGAGGCCGTAATCGAAGGCCGATTCCTCGGACATTACGACAACGGCATCGGCAAGAAATGGGACGATCCCAACTACATGAAGTTTTTCAACGACGGCAAAGTGCCGTTCCCATATCTATCTGACGGTATGTGGTTCATGACCCAACACAAACGCTGGGGCTTGTTAAAGACCGATCCGGATTACCTCAGCGTGGCCAAGAAGGTAAACCGCATCGACGTCTACACTGAAGCTGCCAAGGCACTTGGCATCTCCGTACCGGCCGACCCAATGCGTACCAGCAAGCTGATTGATGGCGTGGTGTGGGACGGCAAGGATCCAAAAGCCTATGCCAACGGCTTCAAGGTCAAGGTTTAACCCAGGGAGAATCGTGATATGAGCGCAGTCATCGCCAATACTATGCCGTTAAAAGCAAACACCCCGGAAGGCCAGCAAAGCATCAATATCAATGAGGCTGCCAATGAGCCGGTTGCGACTGATGCCAGCACTGAAAAAATCTCCGTGAGGCCCCCTGTCAATAATGGCAAAACGGGACAATATGTTCGCAGTTTTTTTCAATGGCTACTGCCTCCCCTCTTCGGCATGTTGCTGTTCGTCGCCATCTGGGCACTGATTTCCTATCAGTCAGAAGGCTTGCCCGGCCCGATTCCGACCTGGCATGCAGCGGTCGCCCTGTTCAGCGATCCGTTCTACAACAACGGGCCGAACGACATGGGCATCGGCTGGAACATCTTCAACTCGCTGGAAAGAGTAGGCCTGGGCTTT
Organism: Betaproteobacteria bacterium HGW-Betaproteobacteria-8; assembly: GCA_002842135.1. The sequence continues at coordinate 4,383 of PHCD01000078.1, forward strand.
GGAATGGCGGCACTGATCGGGATTCCGCTCGGCTTCATCATCGGCCGCTTTACCTTCGCTTCCCGCATGGCTGCTCCCATTATCGGCATGTTGCGCCCGGTTTCACCACTGGCCTGGCTACCGATAGGCCTGCTGGTGTTCAAGGCTGCAGACCCTGCGGCAATCTGGGTGATTTTCATCTCGGCCATCTGGCCGATGATCATCAACACCGCGGTCGGCGTCAGCAAGGTGCCGGAGGACTACATGAACGTCGCCCGCGTGCTCAAGCTTTCCGAATGGAAGATCGCCACCCGCATCCTCTTTCCCTTTGTGCTGCCTTACATGATGACCGGCGTACGCCTTTCTATCGGCGTGGCCTGGCTGGTGATCGTCGCGGCAGAAATGTTGACCGGCGGTGTCGGCATCGGTTTCTGGGTCTGGGACGAGTGGAACAACCTCAACGTGGAGCACATCATCATCGCGATTTTTGTCGTCGGCATTGTCGGGCTCCTGCTCGAACAGATGCTGATCATGATCGCCAGACGTTTCAGCTACGAATGACTCCACCCCGCAATCAAGCCTGCACTTTTTTGGTCTCGTCCAGGCTTGATTTCGAAATGGACCAATGAAAGGAAAATCATGGAAAAAAACGTGAGAGAAAAGTATGTACAGCTGGAAAACGTCAACATGTCCTTTGTCACCAAGAAAGGCACCTTCGAGGCCTTGCGCGGCATCGACCTCAACATCAGGGAAGGTGAGTTCGTCTCGGTCATCGGTCACTCGGGCTGCGGCAAATCGACGGTGCTCAACCTGATTGCCGGTCTGCTGGACCCCACCAGCGGCCTGCTGTTTTGCGCAGGGCGCGAGATCGCAGGCCCTGGCCCGGACCGTGCGGTGGTGTTCCAGAACCACTCATTGCTACCCTGGCTCACCTGCTCTGAAAACGTCTATCTGGCTGTAGAACGCGTATTCAGCAAAAACGAGGGCAAGACACAGCTGCTGACCAGGACCAAGGCTGCGCTGGATCTGGTGGGCTTGAGCCATGCCGCAGAAAAACGCCCCAACGAGATCTCCGGCGGCATGAAACAACGCGTGGGTATCGCGCGTGCACTGGCGATGGAACCCAAGGTGCTGTTGCTGGACGAGCCATTCGGCGCGCTCGACGCCCTCACCCGCGCCCATCTGCAAGACGAGCTGATGAGCATCATGGCCAAATCGGGCTGTACTGCGGTGATGGTGACGCACGATGTAGACGAGGCGGTGCTGCTGTCCGATCGCATCGTCATGATGACCAATGGCCCGGCCGCAACAATTGGAGAAGTGCTTCCGGTTGCCTTGCCGCGCCCAAGAAAACGGTTGGAATTGGCAGAAAACGCCGAGTACAACCATTTGCGCAGTGAAGTATTGAAGTTCTTGTACGAACGTCACGCGAAGAAAGCTGCGTAAGTCCATGCAAGCATCCGCAATATCAGCTGCGAAGAAAAAGGGACACGCCGGTCAGGACGCGTCCCCCATGCCCTGGCATGTGATGAACACCCAAAACACTTTGTCACCCTTCTCGCTAAAAAAGGAGCAACACATGCAAACTAATATGAGATTCAAGATGCGTCAAGTTACTTTAAGTTTATTGGCAGTCCTGGCCAGCTCGGCATTCAGTGCACAGGCAGCAGAGGAAGTAGAAGCCCTGCCCGATTACACCCTGTTGGATGCCATCAAGGGCGGCAAGAGCATGACCAACTTCCGTCTGCGTTATGAGCATGTGGATCAGGAAGGTAAACCGGAAGACGCCCGCGCGCTGACGCTGCGCAGCCTGGTCGGCTGGCAGACCGCACCTTTCCATAACTTCAGCGTCGGCATACAGATCATCAATGTCGCCGAGCTGGAAAACCGTTACGACGACCGTCGGCTGGGTGACCCGGAAAAAGGCATGGGCGATTACCCGATCGTCGTCGATCCGCACGATACCGATATCAACCAGCTCTATGTGGACTGGACCGGCATCAAGAACACCCGCTTCCGCCTTGGCCGCCAGCAGGTCAACCTGGATAACGTGCGCTTCATTGGCGATATCGGCTTCCGCCAAGTCATGCAAGTGTTCGATGGTTATTCCATGCTGAACAAGAGCCTGCCGAACACCGAGGTTTACCTGGCACATCTGGAACGCGTCAAGCAGATCAGTACCCGTCTGCAGGAAGGTGAACTGGAAATCGTCAACGCCAAATACCGCCTCTCACCCTCTGAATCCGTCACCGGTTACGGCTATTTCTCCAATTTCGAGACACCCACCATCGCCAAGACCAGCGTCCTCGGCCCGGGCACCGACCAATCGAACAAGACCCTCGGTCTGCGCCTCGACGGCACCCGCAAGATCAACGATGAATGGCGCTGGCTCTATACCGCTGAATACGCAAAACAGACCGACTATTCAGATGGCGATGACCGTATCGATGCACATTATAGCCGCGCAGGTATCGGCGCCGGTTACAAAGCCTGGTTCGCCCGCATCGATCATGAAAGTCTGTCCAGCAACGATAGTGAATATGCATTCCAGACTCCGTTCGGCACCAACCACTTGTTTCAGGGCTGGGCCGACCACTTCCTGATCACGCCGGCACAAGGCATCAAGGACACCTTCATTACCGTGGGTGGCAAACCATTGCCTGCACTGACCCTGCATGCCGAGTACCACATCATCAATGCGGATGAGGATTTCGCCAAATTCGGCGGTGGTTTCGGTGACAAGTTCGGCCAGGAGTTCGACTTTGCCGCCGCCTACAACGTCAACAGCAAGTTCCTGGTAAAGGCCGAATACGCCAACTTCAAGGAAGACGACCGTGTCGCCAACCCACTCGGCCGCAAGTCCGACATCGAGAAGGTCTGGCTGACGGCGATGTACACATTCTAGAGAGCAGAAACACACCATGACTCAAGGCAAGGTTTATCTGATCGGGGCAGGCCCGGGCGATCCGGAGCTGCTGACACTGAAGGCAATCAAGGCGCTGCAGTCGGCCGACGTCGTGCTGGTCGACGACCTGGTCAATCGCGAGATCCTGCAGCATGCACCGCAGGCGCGCGTGATCGAGGTCGGCAAACGCGGCGGCTGCAAATCCACCCCGCAGTCCTTCATCAATAAAGTCATGGTGTCTTTGGCGGAACAAGGTCAGGTCGTCGCCCGCCTCAAGGGCGGCGACCCCTTTCTCTTTGGTCGCGGCGGCGAAGAAATGCTGGCCCTGCGACAAGCCAACATAGCCATCGAAGTCATTTCCGGCATCACCAGCGGTATTGCCGTGCCGGCCAGTATCGGCATCCCGGTGACCCACCGGGAATATACACATGGCGTCACCTTTGTCACCGGCCACACGCAGGACGAAAACCCGCTCAACTGGCGAGCCCTGGTCGATGGCGGCACGACGCTGGTGATCTACATGGGCATGAATCATCTGAGCGACATCGTGCAGGAACTGCTGGCCGCCGGCCTGCCTTCCAGCACTTTTGCCGCAGCCATCCAGCACGGCACGCGAGACGAACAACGGCAGGTGATCTGCCCCATCGGCATGCTGCCGATGGCAGTCAGGCAGGAAGGCTTGAGCAGCCCGGCCATTATCGTCATCGGCGATGTGGTCAAGCTGTCGAGCTGCAAGGAATTTATGAACGCTTTGGCCATCGCTGCCTAGCGAGCAACAGGAAGCAAGGAGGAGAAATCGCATGAAGAAAATGAAACTCGTCGTCGTCGGCAACGGTATGGCCGGCATGAGAACCGTGGAGGAGTTGCTGAAAATCGCGCCCGACCTCTACGACATCACCGTGTTCGGCGATGAACCCTACCCCAACTACAACCGCATCATGCTGTCGCCGGTGCTGGCCAACGAGCAGACCATAGACGAC
>PHCD01000271.1 GCA_002842135.1 Betaproteobacteria bacterium HGW-Betaproteobacteria-8
CGGCTTTCCGTGCGCTATGAAAGCTTTATCGAAGAGTTCACCAACATCCTGCAACGCAAGGTCTGAGTCATGATACGCCGCAAATCCCGCCGCATGATGAACCAGATCAACGTCGTACCTTATATCGACGTCATGCTGGTGCTGTTGGTGATTTTCATGGTGACGGCGCCGATGACCAATCCCGGCGTGGTCGAGTTGCCCAGTGTCGGTCAGGCCCTGAAGCAGCCGAGCGCACCGCTGGTTTTGAGCGTCAAGGCGGACAAGCGTCTGGAGCTGGATGGAAAACTGATGCAACGTGATGAGTTGCTGTTCGCGGTGCGTACCCAGTTGGAAAAGGATCCGCAGCGTTCGGTGGTCATCGCCGCGGACAAGAGCGTCGATTATGGTGAAGTGATCGCTGTGATGGATCTGATGAAACAGGGGAATGTGGAAAAAGTCGGCTTGCTGTTGAGTCCGGTAACGAATTGATTTTGCATGATACGACCCCATGAGAATTCGGTTGCGCTGAAGGCGGGGGCATTTTCCCTGCTGGTGCATGTGCTGCTGCTCGGCCTGTTGCTGATATCCTTCAACTGGAAAGTCGTGCAGCCTGCCAGCATTGCGACCGTAGAGTTATGGTCCGAATTGCCGAGCAAGCCTGTGGTGGCGCAGCCGATACCGGAACCACCCAAGCCGGTGTCGAAACCGCTGCCCGAGCTTGAACCCAAGCCGGTGTCGAAACCGGAATCGAAGGCCGATATCGAGGTGAAGAAGGAAACGCCCAAGCCGAAGGAGCCAGTAAAACCGAAGGAAGAGCCCAAGAAACCCGAGGTGAAAAAACCCGAGGTTAAAAAGCCGCAGGTAGTGAAAAAGCCATCAGAAAATGAAGCGTTGAAGAAACTGCAGCAGGATATGCTGCAAGACTCCCCCAACCTGGACAGCAGTTCCGCGCCGGCCGGCCCGCCTGCCATGTCTGCAGCGCAGCAGGGCGAAGTGAACGAATTCATTAATAAGATTTGTAACAAGGTGCACCAGAACGTCAACCAGCAGCTCTGTGGCAGCGGAAATCCGGAGCTGGAGTTCGC
>PHCD01000272.1 GCA_002842135.1 Betaproteobacteria bacterium HGW-Betaproteobacteria-8
TCCAGCATGCCCTTGCCGGTCTCGCGGATGCTGGCATGCATCAGGCGCCGGTAATCCCTGTGGCTAAGAGAATTCCTGACCCAGCGGAGATTCCTCCGCATGCGGCGCAAGCGTCTTCTGAAGAAAAGAAAGTACAGGTAGCCGAACATCACGCCCAGCCCGTGTATCAACGGAAGTGGCAGGTAGGCAAAGATGCGAAGCAAGGCTTTGAGCATGAAATACTTTTTGAACGTTTGCAAGTTTGGTATTCTAACAATCTTTTGCCAACCTTTTCCGAGCACCTCATGAGCGAATATCTTTTTACTTCCGAATCTGTTTCCGAAGGCCATCCGGACAAACTGGCCGACCAGGTATCCGATAGCATTCTTGATGCAATTCTTGAACAGGACCCGACTGCGCGCGTCGCCGCGGAAACGCTGGCCAATACCGGCCTGATCGTGCTGGCGGGTGAAATCACAACCACAGCCAATGTCGATTACATCAAAGTCGCGCGTGAAGCGGTCAAGCGTATCGGCTATGACAATACCGACTACGGTATCGATTACAAGGGTTGTGCCGTGCTGGTGGCTTATGACAAGCAGTCTCCCGACATCGCTCAGGGCGTGGACAAGGCAGAAGACGATCCGCTGGATCAGGGTGCCGGTGACCAGGGCCTGATGTTTGGTTATGCGTGTGAAGAAACACCGCAGTTGATGCCCTTGCCGATCTGGCTGTCCCATCGTCTGGTCGAGCGTCAGTCCCAGTTGCGCAAGGATGGCCGCCTTTCCTGGCTGCGTCCTGATGCCAAGAGTCAGGTGACAGTGAAGTATGTCGACGGCAAGCCGGATTCCATCGATACGGTCGTGCTCTCTACCCAACATGCGCCGGAAATCACACTGGCCCAGATCCGCGAAGCGGTGGTTGAGGAAATCATCAAGCCCATCCTGCCGAAGGAACTGATCAAGGACGAGATCAAGTATCTGGTCAACCCGACCGGTCGTTTCGTCATCGGCGGTCCGCAAGGCGATTGCGGTCTGACCGGTCGCAAGATCATTGTCGACACCTACGGTGGTGCAGCCCC
>PHCD01000273.1 GCA_002842135.1 Betaproteobacteria bacterium HGW-Betaproteobacteria-8
CCTTCCCTGCGCGCCAGCATCGTCCACAAATTGATTTTCCTGCTGACCTGCTGCATATCGGTTTTGGGCGGCACAAGAATCCAGCCCAGCACCTTCAAGCCAAGGATGAAATGTTTGAACTCGGTCTGCAACAGGACCGCCCCCATCGTGCCGAAGAACACGATGATGAAAGCAGCGGGCTGCAACAGTGAAGAAAGCGACCCCCCTTCCAGCGATTGCCCGACCAGAATGGCAGCAACCGCCAACAACAAGCCGATTAAGCTACCCCAGTCCATGCCTGCTCTTTCAGTCTCGCCCGCAACCTGGCAATGGCCTGGCTATGCATTTGACAGACACGCGATTCCGATACGTTGAGAACAGCACCTATTTCCTTGAGATTGAGCTCTTCCCCATAATAGAGACCCATCAGGATACGTTCACGCTCAGGCAGCGAATCGATCACTTCTACCAGGGCCTCCTTGAACCCTTCCGACATCAGTGCTTGCAGTGGATCGCCCCCTGCATCGGATAAATGACGGTCGAGAAAATGGTCGCCACCATCGGACTCATGAAAATCTTCGTAATAGACCAGTTGGTGGCCACTGCAATCTCCCAGCATTTCGTAATACTCATCCAGCGTGCATTTGAGATGCCGGGCAACTTCCGTTTCACTCGGCGGACGGCCGTATTGCTGCTGCAGCGCATTGATCGCCTCTTCCACCTGGCGCATCTTCTTGCGCAAGCCCCGCGGTAGCCAGTCTGCACTGCGCAACTCATCCAGCATGGCCCCATGGATACGCTGCGAGGCATAGGTTTCGAACTGCGCGCCATGCGTATCCTCATAATTATTGACTGCGCTAAGCAGCCCCATCATGCCTGCCTGTATGAGGTCATCCACTTCCACGCTGGGGGGCAACCTGGCTTTCAGACGGTAAGCGAGTTTCTTGACCAGGGGCGCGTGCTTTTTCAGCAAATCATCTTTCTGGTCATTTTTTCCGTGTATGTTGTACATGATCCACCTTCCTTTTACGGGTGCCCGGATTGGGCAGCATCATCCCGCAACACAAGCATCGCGG
>PHCD01000274.1 GCA_002842135.1 Betaproteobacteria bacterium HGW-Betaproteobacteria-8
ACAGCACGATTGGCTGCTTCCTGATTGTCCTTGAGGATCGTGGTGTAGACGCGCATACCGCTGCTGTAGATTGCATCCTGGTAGCGTTCATACATTGCTTGTCGCGCGATTTCAGCAACATAGTCGGCAGACAGCTCGTGCAGTGAGCGCTGTTTTCTGACCTTGCCCGGCTCCGCAAGAGCCGTTTGATAGGTTTGGTCATCAATAAATTTTAGGCTATGCATGCGTCTCAGCACATAGTGTTGGCGTTCTTGGGCTCGTTTCGGATTGACGAAAGGATTGTAGCGTGACGGCGCTTTTGGCAGGCCTGCCAGCATGGCTATTTCGGCGACACTGCACTGCGCCAGCGGCTTGCCATAATAGACTTGGGCAGCTGCACCGAAGCCGTAAGCACGCTGCCCCAGGTAGATCTGGTTGATATAGAGCTCCAGAATCTGGTCCTTGCTCAGGCTATGTTCGATCTTGATGGCCAGCAGTGCTTCGCTCAGCTTGCGCGTAGCGGTCTTTTCGCTGGACAGGAAGAAGTTGCGAGCCACCTGCATGGTGATGGTGCTGGCACCTTCCTTGAATCCACCAGCCATGATATTTGCTACAGCCGCACGCGCAATACCGATGGTATCGACGCCGCCGTGCTCATAAAAACGCTCGTCCTCAGCAGCGAGGATGGCCTGTTTGAGTGATTGCGGGGCATCCTGGATTCTGGTGAAGGCGCGGCGTTCTTCGCCGAATTCGCCGATCAGGTGGCCGTCAGCCGAGTAGACGCGCAGCGGTACCTTGGGGCGATAATCAGTCAGGGCTTCCAGGGAAGGTAGCGTTGGGTAGATCAGTGTTGCAGCAAGGCCGGCCAGTGCAATTAAAACCAGGCCGAGTACTACGGGCAATATAATAAGGAATTGCCACCATTTTCTAAGGTGCATGGAACGTAAACATTCATGAATTCGGATACCTATATTATATGTTCCGCACCAAATAATTTAAATTAAAAATATGCTTTACAGTATTTATAGTTGTTGCTAGCATTTAAGGTAAATTATCAGTATTGTTCGT
>PHCD01000275.1 GCA_002842135.1 Betaproteobacteria bacterium HGW-Betaproteobacteria-8
CCGCCACCGATATCGACCACCATGGAACCGGTTGCGTCAGCGACCGGCATGTCAGCACCGATGGCGGCGGCCATTGGCTCTTCGATCAGATAGACCTGTCTGGCACCGGCACCGATGGCGGATTCGCGAATCGCACGGCGTTCAACCTGGGTGGAGCCGACCGGCACGCAGATAATGATGCGCGGGTTGGGTGAGAACAGGCGGGATTCATGAATGCGGCGGATGAAGTACTTGAGCATCTGCTCGGTGACGGTGAAATCGGCGATGACGCCATCCTTCATCGGGCGGATAGCAGTGATGTTGGACGGTGCGCGCCCCAGCATGCGCTTTGCTTCCAGGCCGACGGCGAGGATGGTCTTCTTGCCGGCCGGTCCGCCTTCCTGGCGGATGGCGACGACGGAAGGTTCGTCCAGTACCACGCCCTTGCCGCGTACGTAAATCAGGGTATTCGCTGTGCCAAGGTCAATGGCCAGATCGTTGGAAAAGTAGCTGTTTAAAATGCCGAACATTATGTTGTATCCCGTGCCTGCGATTGGTAGCTTTTATTCTGCGCTTTAGTATAAACAAGTCTGATGCTTAAGAAGCGCAACAAATCGGGCTATAATACCCGATATCGTATTGAAAATTAAGATTCAAATGAAATTACCAATGGAATTAGGAATGAAACTATTCGGCGGGGTGCAGTCATGTCATTAAGCACCACCGATGTTAAGCGTATCGCACATCTGGCGCGTATCGAAATCAGTGATACGGAAGCCGAGGCCACCTTGCAGAAACTGACCGGCATTCTGGGCCTGATCGAGCAGATGCAGGCAGTCGATACCACCGGTATTACGCCCATGTCGCATTCGCAGGATGTCACCCAGCGCCTGCGCGAGGATGTCGTCACCAAAACCAACCAGCGTGAAGAATTCCAGAAGATCGCGCCGGCCACCGAGAACGGCCTGTATCTCGTCCCTAAAGTCATCGAATAGTCCCTGAATCATGATCAACAGTAGCCTTAAACAGCTGGGGGCGATGCTTGCCAGCAAACAGATTTCCAGTGT
>PHCD01000276.1 GCA_002842135.1 Betaproteobacteria bacterium HGW-Betaproteobacteria-8
GCATAGCGCGGATTGTATTGCAGACATTGCGCGTGCAGTTCCTCCGCCCGACTGTTGGCAGTCAATGCAAAGACACTGAATCGTTCGGGGTGACGTGCGATGACATCGAGCGTCTGTTTGCCTATGGTGCCGGTAGCGCCGAGGATGGTGACTGAACTGCGCCTAGGCATACAAGGACTCCAACACCAGAAAATAAGTAGGAAAATAGATAAAGAACATGACCAGCGGCAGGCTGGAAGTCAATCCATCAATACGATCCAGCACACCACCATGACCGGGTAGCAGACATCCACTATCCTTGACGCCAGCCTGCCGCTTGACCAGGGATTCAAGCAGATCCCCCATGATGCTGAGCACGGTGATGCCGAATAACCCGATAATGACCCAGTAGGTCAATGACAGGCTGTAACAAAGAATTAATCCGTAGACCGTGACTGCCAGCCATGCCCCAAGCACACCTTCCCAAGTCTTGCCCGGACTGATCTGAGGCGCCAGCTTGTGTTTGCCGAAACGCTTGCCGGAAAAATAGGCGGCGCTATCGGCGATCCAGACAGCTGCCATGACCATCAACAAAAGCCAGGGCGAGATGCCGCGCATACTGACCAGCGCAAGCCAGGTAGGGAACAGGACAACGAAACCGATAATCGCAAGCAGTACGGACTGCCTGATGTTGAAGCGGAACATGAGCCAGATTGGAGCTGCCAGCAGCCAGAATAGCGTTGCAGCCAGAATGCTGTAAAACATCACCTGAGGTTGTAGTGTCTCCAAACCGATTTCATCGGCCAGCACGACGACAACTCCAATCAGCATGACAAGGCTGGTGTGGATATGCCGCCAAGGCTTGGTCATGCCTGACATACCACTCCACTCCCAGAAAGCGATCGTAATGAAAGCCAGCATCAGCAATGCCCAGTACAAATCCGGCAGCAGGAAAAGTGCTGCAAGAAAGCCTGCCGCAAGGACAATTGAAGTCAATATGCGCGCTTTAAGCATGCTTGCGGGTCTCTTTGTTTGAGGATGTTTCCGTCAGTTGCTCACTGGT
>PHCD01000277.1 GCA_002842135.1 Betaproteobacteria bacterium HGW-Betaproteobacteria-8
TCCTTGCCCAGTACCGATGTGTCGTTGGGATACAGTACCTTGGAGATGTTCTCCGAGGCATTACGCTCTTCCACTGCCTTTTCGTAATTGCCTGCATTGAAATGGAAAAGATCGAATTCACGCGCCGCCTTGGCTGACCACAGGCGCAGATTGTTCACGGTTTTGGTGCCATAACCGGGGATCGGCACATCATAGGCCATGGCCAGCACCGGTTCGCAATCCACCCAACGATGCTCGACATGATCGCCCTCGCGAAACTCGACCAGCTTGCCATAAAACCGCACGGTGTAGGTGCTCTCCGGCCGCTGAAACTCCCAGATATTGCCATAGCGCAGCCAGTTATCCGGATTCTCCACCTGCTGTCCGTCTATGATGGCCTGACGGAACATGCCATATTCATAGCGGATGCCGTAACCGGTGCCCGGAATGTCCATGGTCGCCATCGAATCGAGGAAACAAGCCGCCAGTCGGCCGAGACCGCCGTTACCCAATGCAGCATCGTTCTCGATCTCGGCCAGGGCTTCCATATCCTGACCCAGGGCATTGAGACCTTTCTTGACTTCAGGCGCTATGCCCAGATTCAGTGCAGCATTGGAAAACATGCGCCCGATAAGGAATTCCAGGGAAAGGTAATAAACCCGTTTTGGGTCCTTATCAAAATAAGACTCCGAGGTATTCACCCAGCGCTCAACCACATGGTCGCGCACCGTATTTGCTGCCGTGTTGTACCAGTCGCGTGAAGTTGAAACCTTGTGGGTCTTGAAGCACGTATAGCGCAAATGGCTTTCCAGCGCCTGCACTACCGGGATACTCTCGGCTGAAACCAAATCTGCTGCTTGTTTTTTGGAACGGGATTTAGGTGTCTTGGCGGTCGTCATATTCAGGCTTCTTTCTGGATTTATCTCTGGAGGTACAGGCTTGCTGACTGGCATACAAACCGTATCAAATCGACGTCACTCTGGGTCGATTATAAACTAGCAAGAAGCATACTAAATATTAAGCTTTGTGAAATTTACGGTTTAAACACGCATAAATCCG
>PHCD01000278.1 GCA_002842135.1 Betaproteobacteria bacterium HGW-Betaproteobacteria-8
TCGCGCTGGTTCTCGGCATCGGTCCAGCCGATCCATACCCCGAGCAGCACCTCCAGCCCCAACTTGCCAGCGGCTTCCGGCACATGGTCCAGCCCCTGGCCGACAGAATACGTGCGCACGCAATCAAAACGTTCGGCCAGCAGGGCCAGGTCGTGCTCGATCTGCTGCGGGCTGATGTGCGTACCCTTGATAAACGGGCTTTGCCCCGGCGTGTAATAAGGCGCATAGGACGCGCATTGCATCTTTTGTTGTGGCAGTTCAGGCACGGCCAGTTGAACCGGCCTGTTCTGCCAGTAAAGCCAGCCTGCTAGCGATATCAGAAGAAGGATATTGAGGACAGCGAATGATCGAAGCTGGTTGCGGAGCATGAAGTATCCATCAATGAGTCAGGCGTGAATCGGAAGATCCGGGTTAAAAATCGCGCGATTTGGCAAAAGCGCACATCATAATGCAGGTGACGCGGCAATACAAAAAAATGATGAAAAAACAAATGCTTCTAGTGGCATTCTCGGGATACAATGCGCGCTTTATCCGCAACGTTTTCTCTTCAAGAGACTTCATGAAACATCTAATCGTTGTTTTTGTATTGTTTACAGGTTTTTACCAAACCGCGCAGGCCAATCAGCCTGCCTTTACCGGTCCCAACTACAGCGGCAAATACAGCTGTGAGGGCGAAAACCAAAAAGTCGGCAAATACAAGGTCGATGTCACTTTGCGCCTCAACCTGGTAGCAAGTTCCGGCAGATTCGGCGCTTACGAATACACCGCGCAAACCGAGAACGGCATCAAGTTCTACGGCAATGCCGTGTCGCTCGGCAACCAGCTGGCCGCCAGCTACTACCTCGATACCGTGCGCCGCAAGGGCGAGCCGACCACTGCGCTGGCCACCGCCAAACGTGTATCCGGCGGCCGCTGGAGCTTGCGTGTGGAGTATTTCGAACCGGACGATTTCGGTGGCAACAACGGCAAAGAGAGCTGCATGATGCAGCCGCCGGAGAAGAAAAGCACCAAATGATCCTGTCCTGACCGGATTTGC
>PHCD01000079.1 GCA_002842135.1 Betaproteobacteria bacterium HGW-Betaproteobacteria-8
CTCTATCTGGCCGGCGACGGTGCCGTGCGCGATGCCAAGACCGGCTATTTCACCATCATGGGTCGTATCGACGACGTGCTCAATGTGTCCGGTCACCGCTTGGGCACCATGGAAATCGAGTCGGCACTGGTGGCCAATCCCATAGTTGCGGAAGCTGCTGTCGTGGGCAAGCCGCACGACGTCAAGGGTGAAGCGATTGTCGCTTATGTCGTATTGAAGGGTGCGCGGCCGGAAGGCGATGCGGCGAAGAAGATTGTGGCAGAATTGCGCGACTGGGTAGCCAAGGAAATCGGCCCCATCGCCAAACCTGACGAAATCCGTTTTGGCGAGAATCTGCCGAAAACCCGTTCCGGCAAGATCATGCGGCGCTTGCTACGTTCGCTGGCCAAGGGCGAGGAGATTACCTCCGATATCTCGACACTCGACAATCCGGCCATTCTGGAACAGTTGAAACAGGCGGTGGCGTGAGCCTGATCAAAAGTGAGGACCTGATTGCGAGCGTCGCTGACGCCTTGCAGTTCATGTCCTACTACCATCCGGTCGATTTCATTCAGGCCCTGGGTGCTGCCTATGACATGGAGCAGTCACCTGCCGCCAAGGACGCCATCGCGCAGATCCTGACCAATTCCCGCATGTGTGCCGAAGGCAAGCGGCCTATCTGCCAAGATACCGGTATTGTGGTCGTGTTCGTTGATGTCGGTACCGGTGTGCAGTGGGAGCCGGGTGCCGATATCGAAGCCTTGATCAATGAAGGTGTGCGGCGTGCCTATGGGCTGGCAGAGAACCCGTTGCGAGCTTCGATAGTGGAAGACCCTGCAGGGCGTCGCAAAAACACTTTCGATAACACGCCGGCAGTGACCCATGTGCGCCTGGTGCCTGGTGACAAGGTTGTAGTGAAACTGGCAGCCAAGGGCGGCGGTTCCGAAAACAAGGCGCAACTTGGCATGCTTAATCCGTCCGACAGCATCGTTGACTGGGTGCTGGCGCAGGTCAGCGAGATGGGTGCCGGCTGGTGTCCGCCCGGCGTGCTCGGCATCGGCATTGGTGGCACAGCGGAAAAGGCCGTGCTGCTGGCAAAAGAATCCTTGATGGATAGCATTGATATGCCGGCGCTTAAGGCGCGTGGCGCTTCAAACAGGCTTGAAGAGTTGCGCATCGAGATTTACGACAAGGTTAATGCACTGGGTATAGGTGCGCAGGGCCTGGGTGGCCTGACTACCGTGCTGGATGTGAAAATTCTCGATTACCCGACGCATGCCGCCTCATTGCCAGTGGCAGTCATACCCAATTGCGCGGCGACACGTCATGCGCATTTCACGTTGGATGGCAGTGGTGTGGCGACCCAAACACCACCCAGCCTCAGCGATTGGCCGCAGGTCACGTGGACACCAGATCCGCAAGCCAGGCATGTTGACCTGGATACGTTGACCGCCAGGGATATTGAGAGCTGGCAGCCTGGCGAAACGCTCTTGCTTAGTGGCAAGCTGCTTACCGGACGCGATGCGGCGCACAAGCGCATCGCGGAACTGCTGGCGCAGGGTAAGGCACTGCCGGAGGGCGTCGATTTCAAGAATCGCTTTATCTATTACGTTGGGCCAGTTGACCCAATAGGTAACGAAGCGGTCGGCCCTGCTGGTCCGACCACGGCAACCAGGATGGATAAATTCACGGAAATCATGCTGGCAGAGACCGGCTTGCTCGGCATGATAGGCAAGGCCGAGCGTGGTGAGGCTGCGATAGAGTCCATACACCGTCATCATTCGGTTTACCTGATTGCTGTTGGCGGTGCCGCATACCTGGTTGCCAAGTCGATAAAATCAGCCCGTATAGTGGCTTTTGCCGACTTGGGTATGGAAGCGATTTACGAGTTTGAAGTGAAAGAGATGCCGGTCACCGTTGCGGTGGACGTCAACGGCAATTCGATTCACCAGACAGGGCCGGAGCAGTGGCGCGGGATCGCAATACAGGCGGCTTCTTGATAAAGCGTTATTTTCCCCGATTTGATTGAGCAAATATGGATAAATAAAAAGGCTGACAAATGTCAGCCTTTTTATTTATCGCGAACTATTGCTTAGTGAGCTGTTGGTTCTGGATGTGCCATCAACCGGTCGATATAGGCAATCGAGACGGCTGAGATCACGAATGCCATGTGGATGATGGTTTGCCACATGATGGTGTGTTGATCCAGGTTGTGGGCGTTGATGAAGGTCTTCAGCAGATGGATGGATGAAATGCCGATGATGGCGGTCGCCAGCTTGACCTTGAGCAGGTTGGCGTTGACGTGGGACAACCAGTCCGGTTCATCCGGGTGGCCGCTGAGGTTCAGGCGTGAAACAAAGGTTTCATAACCACCGACGATGACCATGATCAGCAGGTTGGAGATCATGACGACATCGATCAGGCCCAGCACAATCAGCATGATGTCGGCTTCGGCCAGATGTGGCACTTTTTCCACCAGGTGGGTCAGTTCGACCATGAAGTGGAATACATAAACGGCCTGCGCAACGATGAGGCCTAGATAGAGTGGCACTTGCAGCCAACGGCTACCGAAAAGGATAGCGCTCATTGGGCGCAAGCGAGGTGGAACGTTTTGTTCTTGCATAATATTTCCTGAAAAACGGGGTCGAAAAATGACAGCCGCAAATGATAACAAAAGTGGCTGGCACAAATATGATTATTTATACAGCGATTAGGATAGCTTCAGCAGGTTTTTGTTCCTGCGATCCAGTTACAATGCATGTCCTATGCAAAATGCCTTGTTAAGCCTGCGTACATTTTTGCCGGTGATCGCCTTTTTTGGCGGATTCATCTGGGACACGCTTACTATCGGGCGCCATGTCGGCGTCTGGGACCTGTTCATTCTGGCCGGTTATCTTGCCTGTGCTGCGGCCATGCTCTGGTGGTTGGGCTATCGCCATAGTCTGCAGCTGGAACCCTCAAAACTGGAACGGATCCCTTATCTGGCCTTGCAGTTTCTGTTTGGCGGGCTGTTCAGCGCGCTGTTCATTTTCTATATCAAGAGCGCCAGCCATGTACTGGCCTTGTTATGGACACTGGGCCTGGCTGTGCTGCTTGTGGCCAACGAATTCATTGAAGACAAATACCGGCGCTTTACGCTGACATGGACCATTTTCGGCCTGTGCGCGATTCTGCTGTTCAACTTTCTGTTGCCCTTTATCATGGGTAGCATACATTTCATCTGGTTTTATCTCAGCACACTTGCCGGTGCGTTGCTGGTCTATGGCTTGCGTCAGCTCACGCCCGGTCGCCCCGGCCGCATCGGCCCGGTCTGGCTGATTGCTGCGATCCTGGCGCTGGCCTATCCACTCGACATCATTCCGCCAGTACCGCTGGTGAAGCGGGATATCCAGGTGGGCCTGGAATTGAAGAGAAGTGCGGGCGAATACCAGTTGCTGGTCGACAAGACAACGCCATTGAATTTCTGGCGTGTGCTGCAGAATGAAATTCATCTTGCTGCAGGAGAAAGACTTTACTGCGTGTCTTCAGTGTTTGCGCCACGTGGCCTGAGTACAAGGCTGTACCACCATTGGCAGTATTACGACCGGCAGCAGGGCTGGGTCAGTACCGAGCGTATCGGTTTTGACCTGGAAGGTGGCCGTGATGGCGGTTTTCGTGGTTATACCTATAAACAGAACGTTTCGGCGGGAGAGTGGCGGGTGAAAATAGAGACCGAATACGGCCGGACCGTAGCGGTACACAAGTTTGTCGTCATCGCTGGCGAGCCGGATGTGGCGCGGGAGTTTATAGACATTCTCTAAGTGGCAGGCCCATCGGACGACTTAAGTTATCTGCGACTCCAGAACATAGTCGGCACCTTCATCCAGGCCGAGTTTCTCCAGCAGGACGGGCATGGTTTCGGTCAATAGCTGGGGCAGGGTGTACGGCGGATTGACAATGAAAAGCCCGCTACCATGCATGCCGAAGCCATCGATAGAAGGCGTTTGCACCGTCAGGCTGACATGCAGCCAGCTTTTTAGTGGCAGTTTTTTGAGCTTGTCCACCATCTGCTGCGGTTCCGGTCTTTGCAGCAAGGGATACCAGATGATGTAGGTGCCGGTGGCGAAGCGTGTCAGGCAGTCCTTCAGCATTTCGACGACGCGCTGGTAATCTTTCTTCTCTTCATAAGGCGGGTCAATCAGCACCACTGCGCGGCGCGACGGTGGCGGCAGTAAGGCCTTGATTCCGGCGAATCCGTCTTGTGCCTCGGTTATCACCCTGCGGTTATTCGGCCCCAAACCCAACGCCTTGAATGACTGGTTCAGCAACTTGTAGTCGTTGGGATGCAGTTCAAACAGGCGCAAACGGTCATCTGCCCGCATCGCGCTGAAAGCCAGTACCGGCGATCCCGGGTAGTGCCTGAGTGCATGGTCGGGGTTGAAGCCGCGGACGAGCTCAATATAGTCAGCAATGGCCTGCGGCAAACCCTGGATATCCCAAAGCTGGCCAATACCGCCGGCGAATTCAGCATTTTGCGTGGCATAGCCTTTATCCAGCGCATAGCTGCCGGCGCCGGCATGGGTATCGATATACCAGAAGGGTTTGTCTTTCTGTGCGGCGTGTTTCAGTACCTGCAACAGAACGAGATGTTTCAGCACGTCGGCATGATTGCCGGCGTGAAAGGCGTGACGATAACTAAGCATGCAATATTTTGGGTTCTAGAGTTTCTGGGTTCTTGTTGTAAAGGATCTGATGGTGAGCGGCTTTATTCGATGATGCCGCAAGCAATGCGCGCACCGCCGCCACCCAGCGGCTTCGGGTCGTCGCTGTAATTGTCGCTGCCGGCATGGATGATGATGGCGCGGTCAATGACATTGGCAACCTTAAGTTTTGGGGCAACTACAGATTGAGTGGCTGTGCCGTCGTCAGCAACGACCAGCGCCGGCAAATCGCCCGAGTGTCCGGCCCCAGCCGGCCCTTCATGCTTGCCACTGTGTGCCGGGTCGTAATGGCCGCCTGCACCCAGGCCGGCGACTTTTTTGCCATCCTTTTCCAGCGTGGCGCAGCTCGGGTTCTGGTGAATATGAAAACCGCGTTCACCCGGTGACAGTTCTGCCAAGTCGGGCGTGATGAGCAGCCCTTGTGCGCTGTCAGCCAGTTTGATAATGCCAATGATCTTGCCAACGCCTGCTTCACTGATGGCGCGCATGGCAACCACTTTTTCGGCAGCAATTGCAGGCAGGCTGCCAAACAGGAGTATTACGATGAGTAGACGGCTTAATTTCATGATGGGATCCTTGCATTGAGTTTATACAGGCTTTCTGACAACTATTTCGCCATTGTATTCCATCAGGGTGAATTGCATCGTCAATTGAGTCGTCAACCAATGCAAATCGCTGACGTTAGTCCCAGGGTAATACCTTTATATGAGATGGAAGGAAACTAACATGACGTTGACCAAAATTCTTGGCATTACCGCAGCAGTTGCTGCATTGGGCTTGAGCAATGTATACGCTGAAGATGCAGTAAAAACGACCGAAGCCCAGAAAGCTCAAACTCAGGAAACCGGGCGTGGCTGGAAATCTGACATCAATCAGGACGGCAAGATCAGTTACGAGGAATTTCGTGCAACAGGCGAGCAGCGTATGGAAACCCATTTCAAACGCATGGATGCCAACGGCGATGGTTTCATCGACCAGTCTGAAAAACAGGCGATGCGTGAAAAGTGGGGCGCCAAACACAAAGTCAGGGGCGAGCGTTGCCACAAGCCGGATGACGTTAAAGCTTACTAAGAACTGAAGGTTCATTCACTCCGACAGGCACCTGGAATCAGGTGCCTTTTTATTGCCCGCTTTGAATGCCTGGCATTTTTTAACAATTATTTCTGTCTCGCATTGGATAGTCCCCCTAGGACTGCTAGCATTATGGTCTATGGCACATCATCATTCGCATTCGCATAAACCGAGAGCAAGTAGCCGGGATGTTCTGTTCTGGCCCATGGTCCTGACGGGCGGATTTGCCGCAGTTGAGGCCCTGGGTGGCTGGTTCACAGGTTCGCTGGCATTGCTGGGGGATGCCGGGCACATGGCTTCGGATGCCGCAGCATTGGCCTTGGCCTGGGTTGGGGCCTGGATTGCGCACAAGCCGGCCAATGCCAGGCACAGTTTTGGTTTCCTGCGAGCGGAAGTCCTGGTAGCACTGATCAATGCCTTGCTGATGCTGGCCGTAGTCGCCGCTATCGTCTATGAGGCGATAGAGCGGCTGCAGTCACCGCAGGCAGTGGCTGCCAGCGGCGTGATGCTGATAGCGTTTGTCGGCTTGGTCATTAACCTGATTGTGGCCGTGCATTTGCATCGCGGGCAGCATACTATCAATCATCGCGCAGCCTTGCTGCATGTAATGGGCGATTTGCTAGGCTCAGTGGCCGCACTCACGGCAGGCGTGGTCATTTATTTCACAGATTGGTATCTGATAGACCCGATACTGTCCATATTCATTTCGGTGCTTATTCTGGTTTCCACCCTCAGGCTGCTCCGCGAGGTGGTGCATATGCTGATGGAGGGCGTACCCGGCCATCTGGATATTGATATCATCCGACAAGACCTGCTGAAGGTTCCCGAGGTGGAGGGTGTGCATCATTTGCGCGTCTGGTCATTGTCTTCTGAAGTGACGGCGCTTTCTGCCCATGTGGTGGTCAATGATAAAAGTGAATGGCCGATGATCCTGGAAACGATGCGACATATCCTGCATGAGCACTTTGCTATACAACATGTCATTCTGCAGCCGGAATTCAACCACACAGGCAAGCAGGACGCGGAAGGTTGCTGGCTGACAGAGAAACCGGGTGAACAGAACCAGGTGGGCATTGATGACCATGCCTGATGTTAACCGGAGCTTTGATATTGAATGCCGCAAGTGCCCGCGGCTTGCCGGTTTTCTTGATCAGGTTAAAACCCGGTACCCCACTTATTTTGCCAGGCCGGTTCCATCTTTCGGCGATGAAGCGCCGAAGTTGCTAATTGTGGGCCTAGCACCTGGCATGCATGGAGCGAATCGCACAGGGCGGCCATTTACCGGCGACTATGCGGGCGTGCTGCTTTACCAGACCCTGCATAAATTCGGGTTTGCCAGCGCTGACGTTTCGGTATCGGCGGATGACGGCTTGCGACTAAAGGATTGCCGCATCACCAATGCGGTGAAATGTCTGCCGCCGGAAAACAAACCCAGCGGGGATGAAATCAAGGTCTGCAATCAGTACCTCGCGGCCGAATTCGCCAGCCTGCCCAGGAATCTGGTGATTCTGGCCTTGGGTAATATCGCCCATCAGGCGGTGCTGAAGGCGCAGGGGCTGAAGCTTGGCGCCTATAAATTCGGTCATGCGGCGCGTCATGTTCTGCCAAGCGGACAGGTGCTCTATGACAGTTATCATTGCAGCCGTTACAACACACAGACGCGACGCCTGACCGAAACCATGTTCCATGAAGTATTCGAATCCATTCACCACGAACTTAGGAGATAACGATGCCTTACATCAATGTCAAGCTGGCCGGCACGCTGACACACGAGCAGAAAAGCAAAATCGCTGAGGAAATCACCGATACCATGGCACGTATCGCCAACAAGCCCAAGGAATACACCTACATCGTTTTTGACGAAGTGCCGGGTGAGAACTGGGCGGTGGCTGGGGAGCTATTGGATAATTAGTCTGCTGACCATCAGGAGATCAATTAAGCGGTAACAATGAGCACAAAGCCAACAACGTTTGACCCCAAGCCCGTCCTGAAAACCCTGCCTAACCTCCCTGGCGTCTATCGCATGATCAATGCGCAGGACGAGGTGATTTATGTTGGCAAGGCCAAGGACCTGAAAAAGCGGGTGTCATCCTATTTCTTGAAGAACCTGCCCAGTCCGCGTACGCGGTTGATGGTGTCTAACATCGTGCGCATAGAAACGACGGTGACGCGCTCTGAGGCAGAGGCGCTGTTGCTTGAGAACAACCTCATCAAGAGTTTCATGCCGCGTTACAACGTGCTGTTTCGCGATGACAAGTCCTATCCCTACATCGTGCTGACCGGCGATGAG
>PHCD01000279.1 GCA_002842135.1 Betaproteobacteria bacterium HGW-Betaproteobacteria-8
GCTTGCCGGCTCCAGCGGTGCCAACCCTTATGCCTGCGTAGCATCCGGCATTGCATCGCTGTGGGGCCCGGCCCATGGTGGCGCCAATGAAGCCACATTAAAGATGCTGGAAGAGATTGGTGATGTCAGTCGCATCGGCGAATACATCAATCGCGCCAAGGACAAATCGGACTCTTTCCGCCTCATGGGATTCGGCCACCGCGTATACAAGAACATGGATCCCCGTGCCGCCATCATGCGTCAGACCTGCCATCAGGTACTGGACGAACTGGGCCTGCACAATGACCCCATGTTCAAACTGGCCATCAAGCTGGAACAGATCGCACTGGAAGACGAATACTTCGTCAGCAGAAAGCTCTATCCCAATGTCGACTTCTATTCCGGCATCGTCATGCGTGCAATGGGTATTCCCAATTCCATGTTCACGGCAATTTTCGCCATGGCCAGGACGGCAGGCTGGGTTGCCCAGTGGAATGAGATGATCTCGGACAGCGAATCGAGGATTGGCAGGCCGCGCCAACTGTATACCGGATCCGCCCGACGCGACTTTGTACCTATCGACAAACGTTAGCCGGTAAATTAATTGGCCGGAATGGTCAAACTAAAGCCGTGAGACAAACAAAAAGGGGCCGAAGCCCCTTTTTGTTTTAATACTGTTCTCAAGCAGAGAAAGACGAGCCGCAACCGCAGGTGCTCGTAGCATTCGGATTACGAATAACGAACTGCGAACCCTGCAAGCTATCCTGATAATCAATCTCCGCACCCATCAGGTACTGGAGGCTCATGGGGTCAATCAGCAAACTAACGCCATTGCGTTCCACCTGGGTATCATCCTCGTTCACCTCTTCTTCAAAGGTAAACCCATACTGAAAACCGGAGCAACCACCACCGCTGACAAAGACCCGCAACTTCAGATCAGGCGTGCCCTCTTCATCAATCAGTTCTTTCACTTTTTGTGCCGCATTCTCTGTAAAGACCAACGGGCTTGGCATTTCTGTTTCTGTGTTCATGATGACTCCTTGAGGCTTGGCATTTCTGTTTCTGTGTTCATGATGACTCCTTGATTCCTTGATGATTCATTATCCAACCAGCAACGCCAGTCGGTCAAATTCTGTTTAATCCTCGACACCCAGCAAAGGATCTGCACTGGACGCCTTTGCGTTGTCGCCAAGATAGACCAGCTTGCCCTCCACTACCGCACCGGTATGCATTTCCAGTGACTTGTAGCTGACGTCGCCTGTCACGCGGGATTTTGCCTGCAGCTCGATAAATTGCAGCGCCTGTACTGGTCCCGTCACCGTTCCATTGATAACCACTTGCGAGACGGTAATGGCACCCTCGATTCGGCCGTTTTCACTCAAGACCAATGTACTCGGTGTCTCTGATTCCGTCACATTACCCCGGATACTGCCATCAACCCGCAAACCGCCGGTAAAATGGATATCGCCGTCAATACGTGTATCTGCGCCAACCAATGTATCTATACGGCTGGGTGCCTTGTTTCGATTTTTTGAAAACATGTCTTCCCTTCAATATGAGGTCTCATTTTGGCAAATCAAGCTTTTGTCTGATTTTAGGTTCTTTCTGACCCTTCTCGGTCAAAGCGAGTGTAACAGACGGTTTACTAATCCCGGGAGGAAGCACAAAACTCCCATCTATACGCTGATAATACTTGAAGTTCACTTTGACCGGCTCGATCGCCACTATCCCATCCATCAATGGCAGCGAGACTTCTTCGCCATTCTGCAGGGCTGCCAGCTCGAATTTCAAGTCGCCCTGGACCGCACGCTCGTGCCTGCCTGACTGTATAAGCAAAACATGATACTCGTATTGATCAGGCAGCTTGCCTTTGTTGATCTTGAAACTGTGGAGTTTCAATTCACCGGTAGCAGAGTTCTCATTGAGTATGCCCCGATAAAAGGCCACCTCAC
>PHCD01000280.1 GCA_002842135.1 Betaproteobacteria bacterium HGW-Betaproteobacteria-8
CTAGCCAGGGATTCCTCGTCCATCTGCGTCCGCGGCTGATATTTACCCGGCTGCAACTGGCCGACCTTGAGCATTTTCAGCGCATCACCATCCCCGCTCGCACTGTCATCTCCTGCCAATAACGAATCCAGACCACGACCCAAACCCTTGAGCTTTACCATAATTGTTCCTAACTTGTTCCTGCTGCGCGTTGTGCAGTCTGGCGATTGATAATTTCACCCGCCAATGCCAGATAGGCCTGTGCGCCTTTTGATGTTCTATCGTGGAAAAGCACCGGCACCCCGTAACTGGGCGCCTCTGCCAGACGTATGTTGCGCGGAATCACGGTACGATAGACCTTGTCGCCGAAATGCTGCGCCAGCTCTCCCGATACCTGTTGCGCCAGCGTATTGCGGTTATCAAACATGGTGCGCAGCAAACCTTCGATTTCCAGATCCGGATTCAGATGCAAACGCACCTTCTTGATGGTATTCACCAAATCGGACAATCCTTCCAGCGCAAAATACTCGCATTGCATCGGAATCATGACGGCGTGCGCGGCTGTCAGTGCATTAACCGTAATCAGGCTGAGGGCAGGGGGGCAATCGATCAGCACATAGTCGTAATCGCCTGCCACTTCCTTCAAGGCCACCTTCAACCGGGTTTCGCGTGCTATCTCATTGACCAGCTCGACTTCAGCCCCCGCCAGATCACGATTGGCCGGCGCCACGTCGAACTTGCCCTTGACCGAAGGCTGAATGACTTCTTTCAGCGCATTCTTGCCAATCAGCACGTGGTAAATGGTTTTCTTCATCGCCGACTTGTCGACTCCGCTGCCGGTGGTGGCATTGCCCTGAGGGTCCAGGTCGATCAAAAGTACCTTTCTCTTGGTGGCCGCCAGACTGGCCGCCAGATTGACACAGGTCGTGGTCTTGCCGACACCGCCTTTTTGATTACTGATTGCTAATATTTTCATGACTCAGGCCACCTTGTTCGTCGTTGCTTCTGGATTGAATGGCAGGAAAACCAAATGACGCTGC
>PHCD01000281.1 GCA_002842135.1 Betaproteobacteria bacterium HGW-Betaproteobacteria-8
CGCGAGGAGCCTTTGTCCAATAGTGTCAAGGCACAGATGCAGAAATCCATCAGCGACAGCGCGGCACCGAGACTGGTGTTTGCGACAGAGTCGGAAGGTCTGCACTGGCTCAACGAGATGTCCAAGCGCTTGCAGAAGCGCATGCCGGACAAGCAGATGCGCGAGGATTTTCTGCGCACCGTGCATTACGAGGCTTCACGTGCCGGGCTGGATCCGCAGATGGTGCTGGGCCTGATCCAGGTCGAAAGCGGCTTCAAGAAGTATGCAGTCTCTTCGGTTGGCGCACGCGGCTTTATGCAGGTCATGCCATTCTGGGTGCGCACCATCGGTACGCCGGACCATAACCTGTTCCACCTCAGACTCAATCTGCGTTACGGTTGTACCATCCTGCGGCACTATATCGATATCGAAAAAGGCGACCTTTATCGTGCGCTGGGCCGCTATAACGGCAGCCTCGGCAAGCCGCAATATCCCAACCTGGTGCTTGGCGCTTGGCGCAAACACTGGAATTACGAGCCTTCTCCGACACTCGGTATCTGATTTTTGCACTTTTTTGGTGCAAAAGTTTTACATTTCAAAATAATCCGACTAGTATCCGTTTAGCGGACTTGATGTGGTATGCCTGAGCTAGACATCAAGATCTACCAGCCTTCCCTGCATCGACCCGCTGCTGTTGACTTTAATGCAGTTCGATAACCATTCTTAGGGAGGAATCACAATGGATTTAGTCGTCGCGTTAGGTATCAGTATAGGTGTGCTCATTGCCGCCTGGGTTTACGTTGCTGTCAGCATGCCCGAACTGGGGCTCATCGTCTGGGCCGGTATTGTAGCTTGGGCCACGTTCTATGCAGCAGGTGGCGGAATGGATGGTCTGCAAAAAGCAATTGCTTCAAATCTTGCGGGTAATTTCTGGGCTGCAGTTGCGCTGTATGTCACTGCGATGATGGGGGGCGATGTCCTGACACTGTCACTGGCCTTTGGTGTGGTGGCCTTCATCTTCTGTGTGCAATCCAAAATC
>PHCD01000282.1 GCA_002842135.1 Betaproteobacteria bacterium HGW-Betaproteobacteria-8
AAGGTCAACCAACTTCCCAATGTCAGCTGCAACCCATTCACAACCCACACTGCGTGACCAGTTTGGTCGAAAAGTCGATTACATTCGCCTTTCGATCACCGATCGTTGCGACTTCCGCTGCGTCTATTGCATGTCTGAAGACATGACTTTTCTGCCGCGCGACGAAGTGCTGTCGCTGGAAGAATGTGCAAGGCTGGTCAAAGTCTTCGTTGATCTGGGTGTCAGCAAAGTCCGCATCACTGGCGGCGAACCGCTGGTCCGGAAAAATGCCTTGTGGCTGTTTGAGCAGATCGGCCAGCTTCAAGGACTGCGTGAGCTAGTGGTCACTACCAACGGATCGCAGCTTGAATCGCAGGCAGCGGCTTTGAAAAAGGCCGGTGTCAAACGCATCAACATCAGTCTGGACAGCCTCGATGCCGAGCGTTTTCGCAAGATCACCCGCGTCGGCGAGCTGAACAAGGTGCTGCGGGGGATTGCGGCGGCGAAGCAAGCCGGCTTTGACAACATCAAACTCAACACAGTACTGATGCGCGGCATCAACGATGACGAAGCCCTGTCATTACTGGAATTCGCCATCGAACAGGAACTGGATATCGCCTACATCGAGGAAATGCCGCTGGGTGAAGTCAATCACCAGCGCGATGCAACCTATGTCAGCAACGATGCCACGCTCAAACTGCTGCAACAGCATCACACTCTGGTCAGCAGCACGGAAACCACCGGCGGTCCGGCAAAATACTGGCGCATCCCTGGCACACAGACCCGCATCGGCTTCATTTCACCGCATAGCCACAATTTCTGCGAATCCTGCAATCGCGTGCGCATCAGCTGCAAGGGCGAGCTTTTCCTCTGCCTCGGCCACGAGGACAAGATCGACCTCATGCCACTACTGAGGGCACATCCTCATGACGACGCGCCTTTGATCCAGGCCATCCTGAATTCCATGCAGATCAAGCCCAAAGGCCATGATTTCGACCTGCGGCGGGCTGAGCCAGCCGTGATACGCTTCATG
>PHCD01000283.1 GCA_002842135.1 Betaproteobacteria bacterium HGW-Betaproteobacteria-8
GCTTGTTTATGCGATTGATATATCGGGTGTGTTCTGATGCTCGCTATTCAATCAACAAGTATGGCGAAACATGGCATCAGAAAACACCAGAAACAGCTCACTGGCAGCACTGTCACTCGGCGCAATCGGCGTGGTTTATGGGGATATCGGCACAAGCCCCCTGTATACGATCAAAGAAATTTTCGGCGAACATACCGGCATCCTGCTGACGACCCCGAATATTCTGGGTGCCATTTCCTCTGTCTTCTGGGCGCTAATGCTGGTCGTCACGCTCAAATATGTCATTCTCGTTCTCAGAGCAGACAATCGTGGCGAGGGTGGCATCATGGCTCTGGCCGCCTTGGCGATATCATCCGCAACGGAGAACAAAAAAAGAAAAGGAACCTTGCTCCTGATCGGCGCCATCGGCGCTGCACTGTTCTATGGAGACAGCATCATCACGCCCGCCATCTCGGTTCTGTCAGCAGTCGAAGGGCTGCAAATCGCGGCGCCTTCGCTGGCCGAGTACGTCATCCCCATCTCCATGGGTATCCTGATCGCGTTGTTCTCGCTACAGAGTTTCGGCACAAACACGGTGGGCAAACTGTTCGGCCCGATCATCATGATCTGGTTTACTGTCCTGGGGATCGTCGGCATTTCGCATATCATCCAGAATCCCGCCATTCTGGCAGCGTTGAATCCTGTATATGCTTTCGATTTCCTGGTGGCGCGGGGAGCAGGCGTGATGCTTGCATTTGGCACCATCGTATTGGCGGTGACCGGAGCCGAAGCACTCTACGCGGATATGGGACACTTCGGCAAACCTGCGATCCGTTTGGCCTGGTCGGTACTTGTGCTTCCCGGTCTTGCGCTGAATTATTTTGGTCAAGGCGCGCTGTTGCTTGCCAACCCGGCCGCTGTTGAAAATCCGTTCTATCTTTCCTTCCCGGAACCATTGATGATTCCGGCAGTAATACTGGCGACAATCGCCACCATCATCGCTTCGCAAGCGGTCATCTCCGGCGCTTTTTC
>PHCD01000284.1 GCA_002842135.1 Betaproteobacteria bacterium HGW-Betaproteobacteria-8
TCGCGCGCCATCATCCTGATCTCGGACGGTGCCGGACGCATTAGCGCCGATGTGCAGCAAAAAGTGCGCGACTGGCTGGATCGCATGGATATCGGGCTGTATTGGATCGTACTGAAACAACCGGGCGGCCTCAGTATTTTCGATGAAACCTTCGTGCCGAAGGAAGACGAACCACTGCCGCCAGTGATTGCCTTGCACGAATATTTCCAGACGCTGAAAACGTCGTTTCATGCCTATGAGGCGGATGACCCAGACTCGCTGGCCAAGGCCATTGCCGACATCAACCAGAAGGAAAAGAAACCCATCATCTATCTGGAAAAAATCCCGGGCAAGAACTACACACAACATTGTTTCATGCTGGCGGCACTGATGATTGCCCTGCTGCTTGGCGTCAAATATCTGGAGGTGCGCACATGGCACTCAGCGTAAAGAAAGTCACCTGGACACTGGCTTTGATAGCCACTGTCAGTTCAATAACCACGCTTTATGCATGGAACCGCATTCATCAGATTCATGATTTCAATCGGGCGATCCTGACAGCGAAGACACCGGACACCGACCGCCAGAGCTATGAAGCAAAATTCTCCACGGCCTACTGGCTGGCGAAGAATGAGCGTTACAAGGAAGCAACCCTGCTGTTCCTGCAACTGGCCGAGCAAGGTGACATGAACCGACGCTCCGCCGTACAGCACAACCTGGGCAACATCTTCTTCCTGCGCGGCCTGACCGTTAACGGCAACAGCATGACCGTGCGTGACGAAAGCGAGTACCTGTTCCGTCAGGCCAAGGGCGCTTACGTGCAATCGCTCAAGCTGGACAACAGCCACTGGGACACACGCCACAACCTTGATCGCGTGATCGGCATGCTGCCGGAGACGCCAACCCCGGGCGCCGGTGAATCCGACAGTCCCGGCCTCATCATGGGCAACATTCCGGTGGGCCTGCCGTGAAATACTTCCATCATCTGCAACGCTATCTGGTGCACAGACGGGACGCCACCCTGTTGC
>PHCD01000285.1 GCA_002842135.1 Betaproteobacteria bacterium HGW-Betaproteobacteria-8
TCGGCCAAGGCTGAGAAGGCGGCAGACAGCGGTCCGGCCAAGCCGACAGACCTTTCTGCATTGAAGGACCTCTTGCTGGAAGGCAAGGTCAGCATCGGCAGCATTCTCTATGACAAGTACCGCCTGACCGGCCTTAACATGGGCATCAAGGCCGATGGTGAGCGTCTCAACGTCAGCCCGTTCGCCGTCAAGCTGGATGAATCGCAGATCAAGGGCAGCTTCGGCATCAGCCGTTTTGCCAAGCCGATCTATCATTTTGATGTGGATATCGACAAGCTCGATGCCGACCGTTACATCGCCAAGTCCGACGACAAGCCGGCGGCCGCGGACAATAAGCCCGCCACCGATACGCCGATCGACCTGTCGGCGCTGAAGGCGATCAATGCCGATGGCGAACTGCGTATCGGCTGGCTCAATCTGGCCAACGTCAAGTCGACCAATGTCCGCATCAAGCTCAAGGCGGATGACGGCGTGGCGCAACTGGCACCGTTCTCTGCCAATCTGTATGAAGGCGCCATGAATGGCTCGCTGCAGGTGGATGCCCGTGCCATACCGCAGA
The DNA here is from genome assembly GCA_002842135.1 of Betaproteobacteria bacterium HGW-Betaproteobacteria-8. The sequence goes on from PHCD01000285.1 coordinate 560, forward strand.
TCGCCTTCAAGCAGAACATGACCGGTATTGCCATCGGTCCCCTGCTGGTCGATGCCATCAACAACGACATGTTGAGCGGTAAGGGCAATCTGAATCTGGATGTGAAAACCAGTGGAGCGACGGTCAATACGCTAAAAAAGTCGCTTAACGGTACTGCCGGCCTGAATCTGGCCGATGGTGCCGTCAAGGGTATTGATATCGCCGGCACTATCCGTGGCTACAAGGACAAGCTCAGCTCACTCAAGGGTCAGGCCAGTGTCGAGGGTGACAAGACGCAGAAGACCGATTTCAGCGAAATGTCGGCGACCTTCAATATCAAGAATGGCGTCGCGCATAACGACGATCTCAACATGAAAGCGCCTTTGTTCCGTATCACCGGTAGCGGCGATATCGACATCGGCAATGAAACCATCGACTATCTGGCCAAGCCGACCGTGGTCAAG
>PHCD01000286.1:0-988 GCA_002842135.1 Betaproteobacteria bacterium HGW-Betaproteobacteria-8
CGGAGGGTCCGGGCGCGGTGATTCATGACCGCAAGTTTGCCGCAAATAGGGGGATGTTGTCTATAGAATTGACGAAATTTAGCGAAATTGCTTTTTCTGACGGAATCGGCTGCAACTAATTCCGCGCACCCAACAAAGGCAGGAATGTTTCTTCCAGCAAAGGCTGATTTACCCGCCCAAAATGGGTTTTTACGATACTACCGTCCGCTGCAATGATGGCAGTGTAAGGCAACACACCCTTGTTGTTACCCAAGCTTTCACTGAGACTCATCGCATCCAGATCACCCGAAAGCAATGGATAGCTCACCGGTGTTTGCTGTGCGAATTCCCGGATTTTATCCAGCTCATCAAAGGAAATGCCCAGCACCATCAGCCCCTGATCCTGATATTGGTCATGCACTCTTGATAATTCAGGCATCTCTTCCAGGCAAGGCGGACACCAGGTGGCCCAGAAATTCAAAATGATGACCTTGCCTTTCCATTGCACCATCGGCTGCAACTGGCCATCCAGGCCGGGAAAGGCTGAGGCAAAAAAGGCTTCTGTCGATGCATTCGGTGGCTGAACTGCAGGATTCAGCACAAAGTGCCGCACCGCAAGGCCTGAGGCAATGATCAGCAATGCCAAGAAAAGATAGGTCAGGGTTTTACTCAGCATGCGCTTAAAGATCTGTCTGCTTGAGATTCTGCAGGAACTTGTCCGCGTTCTGGAAACCGATTACCCGCATTTGCGTCAACTCCTCGCCATTCCCGTCAAAAAAGATGATGCCTGGCGGGCCGAACAGGTTGAAACGCTTGAGCAACTCGGCATCGTCAGTCGAGTTCTGCGTCACGTCCGCCTGCAACAGCACGGCACTCCGCAACCTGGCCTGCACTCGCGGGTCGCTGAAAGTAAACAGCTCCATCTCCTTGCAGGCCACACACCAGTCGGCATAAAAATCCAGCATCACCAACTTGCCGGCAGAGGCCTGAATTTTTTCTTCCAGCTCCG
>PHCD01000286.1:1017-1640 GCA_002842135.1 Betaproteobacteria bacterium HGW-Betaproteobacteria-8
ATGCCCAGCACCAGCATGATGATGGCGACACCTTTCCAGAACTTCAGCCATTTATGTGCATTCGCCGGTAGCGCATCCACGGCATGCATGTAAATGGCCGGCACAATCAGCAACGCTGCCCACAGCAGCAACTGCACAGCCACCGGCAACAAGGGCGAGACCAGCCACACCGCCATCGCTAGCATGACCACACCGAAGAAATTGCGCACGGCGTTCATCCAGGCGCCGGCTCTCGGCAACAGATCGCCGGCGGAAGCGCCAAGCAACAGCAATGGCACTCCCATGCCCATGGATAAGGCGAACAGTGCGCTACCACCCAGCACCACATCATGCGTTTGGCTGATATAGAGCAGGGCCGCCGCCAGCGGCGCGGCAACACAGGGGCTAAGAATCAGTGCTGACAACGCTCCCATGAGGAAAACACCGAGGAAGTGACCTCCCTTGATACGATTGGTCAACGTGGCAATTCGGCTCTCGAATGCGCTCGGCAGCTGCAATTCATAGAAACCGAACATGGACAGCGCCAGCAGCACGAAAATTAGCGCACCAAAACCCAGCGCCCAGGCATTCTGCAAAGCAGCACTCAGCATCTGGCCGGACAAGCCGGCCGCCACCCCCATCAG
>PHCD01000080.1 GCA_002842135.1 Betaproteobacteria bacterium HGW-Betaproteobacteria-8
TGCGCTGCTGTACTATTTGCCGCAGCTGAAGGAGTTACCGCGCGCAGGCATCGTGCACCGTCTGGACAAGGACACCAGTGGCCTGCTGGTCGTCGCCAAAACCATAGCAGCACAGAACAGCCTGGTGAAGCAGTTGCAGGCCCGCACAGTGAAACGTGAGTATCGCGCCATCGTCTGGGGCAATATCTGGCGCAACGGCAAGGTGGACCAGCCGATCGGCCGGCATCCGCATAACAGGACCAAGATGGCAGTGAGCAAGATGGGCAAGCCTTCGGTGACCCATTACGAAGTGCTGGAACGCTTTGCAGTGCACACCTATGTGCGCTGCATGCTGGAGACGGGCCGCACACACCAGATCCGTGTCCACATGCAATACCTGAAGGCGCCTCTGGTGGGTGACCCGGTCTATGGCTTGCGCGGTATCGTACCGCATCGTGCCATGACGCAGACGCTGATTGATGCGCTCGCGAGCTTCAAGCGGCAGGCGCTGCATGCCATTAAACTTGGGCTGATCCATCCGGAAAACGGCGAACCCATGCAATGGCAGATCGAGTTGCCGGCAGATATGAAGGCGCTGCTGGAGGCGATGCGTGCCGAGGATATTCCAGAATCGGATGAAGAACTCGCCTTCGATTATGTCGATGATGAAGATTTTGAGGAAGGGGAGTTCGAGGAGATAGAGGAAGAAGACGATGTTGAGTGAGGCCGATCTGATTGTTCCACGCTGGCCGGCGTCTGCAAACGTCAGGGCTATCCAGACGACGAGGGCGGGTGGTGTCAGTGTCGCTCCCTATGACACCCTGAATCTGGGGATGCATGTGGCCGACAATCCACTGAATGTTGCCAGAAACCGCCAGTTGCTCAACGCATATGTGCCTACCGAACCCGTCTGGCTGAACCAGGTGCATGGTGTCACTGTTGTTGATGCAGGTGCAACTTCCTGCGTACCGGATGCCGATGCCGTCTTTTCAAAATCCAGAGGTGCTGTCTGTGCCGTCATGACTGCAGATTGCTTGCCACTCCTGTTCTGCAATCGACAAGGTACGGTAGTTGCGGCAACCCATGCTGGCTGGCGCGGACTCTGTGACGGCGTCATCGAGGCCACGATTGATGCCATGCAGGTGCCACCTGACAGCCTGATGGCCTGGCTTGGGCCCGCCATTGGTCCGCAGGCGTTTGAGGTGGGTGAGGATGTACGCCAGGAATTCATGGGTCAACAGAGCAAAGCAAGGGATGCCTTTATGCCTGCCGGTGACGGCAAGTGGCTGGGTAACATATACAGGCTTGCGCAATTGCGGCTCGGACGTAAGGGCGTCACGGAGATCTATGGTGGTGGGGTAGATCAGGATTTCTGCACTTATACCGACGCCAGACGGTTCTTTTCTTTCCGCCGTGATGGCAAGACAGGTCGCATGGCGTCATTGATCTGGCTTGAGTAATTGTATCAGGCAGGCTTGAAAGCATGTCACAACATCACGCCCTGATGACAGCTCGTTTATAATGCTGGTTTTTCTGCGATTCTTTTCATGACAATTTCCGAATTACCTACGCTTGCCTGGATACTGGCTGCTTGTCTGCTGGGTGCAGGTCTCAGCGTGATCAGCGCCGCCGCGCTTGCCCTCAATGCCCGTACCGCCTGGATTCCATTGCTGGTCAGTTATGCCATCGGGGCAATGCTGGGCGCCGTGTTTCTCGAGATTCTGCCTCATGCTTTCAACGAGACCAGTAGCATCGAAATGATGGCGGCGACGGTGCTGCTCGGCATATTGCTGTTTTTCGTGCTGGAAAAGCTGTTGCTCTGGAGGCACTGTCATGGGGATGAATGCGAAGTCCATGCGCCGCACGAGGAAGCGGGCGCACATGCGCATCATGGGCACACTCACGGGCACAGTCATGGCCATGCTCGTGGCAATACACATGGGCACGATCAGGGTCGTAGCGGCATGATGATCATGGTCGGCGATACGTTCCACAATTTCGTCGATGGCATCCTGATCGCCGCCGCCTTCATGATCGACATCAAGCTCGGCGCAGTGACTGCGTTGGCGATCATCGCCCATGAGATTCCGCAGGAAGTCGGTGACTTCCTCATCCTGCTGCATTCCGGATATACCAAAAAACAGGCCTTGCTGTTCAATCTGCTTTCGAGTTTTGCCGCAGTCATCGGCGGATTGGTGGCTTACTTCGCCCTGCAAGTCGTCGCCAGCTGGATTCCGACCATACTGGGCCTGGCTGCAGCGAGCATGATTTATGTGGCTGTGGCAGACCTGATTCCCAGCCTGCATAAACGCACTGAGCTGAAAGCCACTGTGCAGCAGGTCATACTAATCGCGCTGGGGATCGCTTCCATCTGGCTGATCAAGTTGACCCTGGAGTGATGCCTGTCGTTCGGCTGAATGTTGTGCAGCTCTTAGACGATTGCGCCGCCGTTGCGGCGTTCCCACGATCCAGATGAAAAGTGCGCAGGGCAGCAGGCCATAAAACAGGAAAGTCAGAATTCCGGCCGTAATGCTGGATTCGGTAAAGGCCATGAGCAGGGTGACGTAGAGCCAGGCAATCGCAACAATGTACATGATTAATTTTACAGACCGGAAAGTATGAGTTTATCTATGAGTTCATCAGCGCCAAAAGTGGGTTTTGTTTCACTGGGTTGCCCCAAGGCCTCCTCAGACGCTGAACGCATTCTTACGCAATTGCGCGCAGAAGGCTATGAAATTTCAGCCAGCTACGAAGGTTCTGACCTGGTTGTGGTCAACACCTGCGGATTTATCGATAGCGCGGTCGAGGAATCGCTGGATGCAATCGGAGAGGCGCTGAACAAGAATGGCAAGGTGATTGTCACAGGTTGCCTGGGCGCAAAATCCGGCGTGGTGCAGGCTGCGCACCCAAGCGTTCTGGCAGTGACAGGGCCACATGCGCTGGAAGAAGTGATGAACGCAGTGCACGAGAATCTGCCGAAGCTGCACGACCCCTATACCGACCTTGTGCCGCCGCAGGGCGTACGCCTGACGCCCAAGCATTATGCCTACCTGAAGATTTCCGAAGGCTGTAACCACCGTTGCAGTTTCTGCATCATCCCCTCCATGCGTGGGGATCTGGTCAGCCGCCCGATCGGCGAGGTGATGAACGAGGCTGAAAACCTGGTCAATGCCGGTGTCAGCGAATTGCTCGTGATTTCGCAGGATACCAGCGCCTATGGCGTCGACATGAAATACCGCAGTGGTTTCTGGAACGGCCGTCCGATCAGGACCCGCATGACTGAACTGGTGAAAGCATTAAGCGAGCTGGGCGTCTGGGTCAGGCTGCATTATGTTTACCCGTATCCGCACGTCGATGAAGTCATTCCGCTGATGGCGGATGGCTTGGTGCTGCCCTATCTGGATGTGCCGTTTCAACATGCCAGCCCACGCATACTCAAGGCCATGAAGCGTCCGGCAAGCAGTGAGAATAATCTGGCGCGCATCAAGGCCTGGCGCGAGATCTGTCCTGATATTGCGATTCGCAGCACCTTCATTGCCGGTTTCCCCGGTGAAACCGAAGAGGATTTTCAGCAACTGCTGGATTTTCTTGAGGAAGCACAACTGGATCGCGTTGGCTGTTTTGCCTATTCTGCAGTGGACGGGGCTGCAGCGAACAGCCTGCCGGACCAGGTGCCGGAAGAGGTCAAGCAGGAGCGTCTTGCCCGCTTCATGGAGTTACAGGAGGCGATCAGTGCTGCCAAGCTGAATCAGAAGGTTGGCCGTATCGAAACCGTACTGGTCGATGAGGTCGATGGCGATCAGGCGATTGCGCGTACCATGGCGGATGCACCGGAGATTGATGGTGTGGTTTATCTGGCTGAGGCTGAAGGTTTGCAGGTCGGCGATCTGGTTGAAGTGCAGATCACCGATGCGGATGGCCATGATCTATGGGCTGGTCCGCCTCGGTTCTAGTTGTGCGGGTAACCGGATCGTTTACTTGAGTTGTCTGTCAGGCAAGCACTTGTGCGATGTCCGGGTTCTCTGAGATCGCGGCAAAGAACTCAGGTTTAGGCTTCTCGCTATCTGCCCGCTCTTCGATGAAATCCAGCGTGTAGGGGCAGCGTAGAGGTTTTCGGCTGACTTTCTTCTTTTTGGTACTGGCCGACTGGGTGTTGATGTAGGGCGTCTGGCTGATACGGACATAACCGGCGCTTTCCAGCTTTTGCGCAGTGGTTTCAAACAGGCTGAGGGGATTGTCGATATTCTGCAGGGTGACGATGCTTTTGCTGACCTTCACCACGTTGTACATTACGAATTTGTTGGAGTTTTGTTTGCCGTAAATCTCACCTGTGAGGATATCCACGCGCACTCCTTTTCATCAAAATCATATTGATATCATAGCGATATCAATGATTTTTAACAAGCTTTTTAACTCACATGTCTAATCTGAACTAATTGATGGCAATGCTCCCGTGGCAAGTCATTATCAGGATTGGTCTTTTATGAATTCAAGTAGATCCTGCATATTCATGGGTTTGCCGAGCAGATAACCTTGCATTTGGTCGCAGCCGATGGCGGCAAGAAAGTTTTTCTGGCATTCGGTTTCCACTCCTTCGGCAATGACTTCCAGTCCCAGATTCTTGCCCAAGGCTACAATGGCTCTCAGTATCGCCTGGTTTGTTATATCGTCTTCGAGGTTCTTGACGAAGCTCTGATCGATCTTGAGATGGTCGATCGGAAAATTTTTCAGGTAACTCATGCTGGAATAACCAGTACCGAAATCGTCAATCGCCAGTTTTATACCGAGGGACTTGAGGCGCAACAGAATCTCGATGAATTTGGACGGTTGGCGGACTATGGTGCCCTCCGTTATTTCCAGTTCAATCAGGAACGGATTGAGTTTTGATCGTGAGATGGTCTTCTCTATGATTTCCGGCAGGTCTGGCTTGTAGAACTGTCGTGGTGAAATGTTGATGGCAATCGGCAGGATCTGACCGGTTTGTTGATGCAGGTACAGGGATTGCCGGCAAGCTTCTTCCAGCACCCATTCCCCGATCTGTTCGATCAGTACGCTTTCTTCTGCAATTGGAATGAATCTTTTTGGCGATACCATGCCGTGTATTGAGCTGTGCCAACGTAACAAGGCTTCCAGACCGGTGATTCTCCCGGAATGGATGGACACCTTGGGTTGAAAATACAATTCTAACTCGTTGTTCTTGATGGCATGTCGCAACTGATATTCCAGTTCCAGGCGCTCCAACAGCATGGCATTCAATTCACGGGTATAAAACTGGAAATTGTTTTTGCCGGCCTGTTTGGCCTTGTACATGGCATTGTCAGCGTGTTTCAACAAGGTATCGATATCCTGGCCATCCTGTGGGTACATGCTGATTCCCAGGCTACAGGTCACGACGAACTCCCTTGGTTCTATATAGCAGGGCTGTGATACTGTGCTCAGGATGCGTTGCAGGGTGTGGCTAAGTGTTTCGACGCCATCCAGGTCGGGCAATAGCAGCACAAACTCGTCACCGCCGGGCCGGGCGACGGTGTCGCTGTCGCGTATGCAGCTGGAGAGGCGTTCTGCCATGGAGATCAGCAGTTGATCGCCAACATGATGACCCATACTGTCGTTGATGTCCTTGAATTGGTCCAGATCGACAAAGACGACCGCCAACTGGGTCTGTGATCTTTCTGCATTGAGGATGGCCTGGTGCAGGCGGTCCTTGAGCAAGGTGCGGTTCGGCAAGCCTGTAAGATCGTCATGTGTTGCCTGATACTCAATGATTGCAGAATTTTCCTTGCGTTCGGTGATGTCCTCGACAGTTCCTTCGTAATAGAGCAGGTTGCCGTGAGAATCTTTTACTGACCGTGCGTTCTCGGAAATCCAGATAACGCTGCCATCACGGCGATATACTTGCGATTCAAAGTTGGTGACGCGTCCTCTCAATTTCATCAGCTCGGAAAATTCTTTGCGTTTGTTCCTGTTGACATAGAGCTGATTTTCGATGTCGTTGAGATTGCTGATCAGTTCATTGGGTGCCGGGTAACCATAGAGCTTGGCAAGGGCAGGGTTTGCGCTGAGGTATCGGCCGCCTTCAGTGGTCTGGAAAATACCCTCCACAGTATTCTCAAAAATGCTGCGATAGCGTTTCTCGGCTTCCAGTATGGCTTGTTCACTCTGTTTCCTTACAGTAATGTCCTGGATGAACCCTTCCACGGCTTCCATGTCGCCGCTGGGGTTCAAGATGCCTTTACCGCGTTCCGATACCCAGCGCAGTTCGCCGATGCTATTGATAATGCGGTATTCGATGTCGAAGGATTGATTAAGGCGAATGGCGCCGAGAATTGAATCTCGAACACGCTGGCGGTCGTCGGCAAAGGTAATTTCTTCGTAGCTAATGAGTCCATGCTGCATCAAATCTTGCGGATAATAACCAGTGAGGGCGAGACATCCTTCACTGATGTAAAGCATTGTCCATCTTGTATCCAGTAGGCAGCAATAGGCCATGCCGTCAAGATTGTGCAGCAGGGAATTGAGTATGTGCTCCCTGTTGCTTAGCCAGTCACGTATAAAGTGACTGGCTTCATCTGGGTACTGCTTCTGTTCCTGAATATTGAACATCAATTCAAATGGTTTCTCTGTATAGTGGATTTCGTCGCCAACGACACAAAGCAATCATCAAGCCAGGTTTTTGTATGTAAATTAAGATGATATAAAACAGGCAGATAATTTAATTTTTTCAGCCCGGATGCCGAAAATAGAAAATAGCGCCCTGATTCAGGGCGCTACTGGCAGTTAATATGGTGCGTTATTTTTTTCTTAATGCGATATGGGATTGGATCAATGTCCTGGCTTGGTGGCGGAACCGGCTGCCGTGGATGTCCTTGACCCACATGTGTAGCAGGCCGGTAAAGAACAGGTTGGTATCCTGCGCCAACTGATCCGGGTCCAGGCCATCTCTCAGGTGCCCCTTGGTTTTTGCGCGTCCATAAACGAGTGCAATTTTTTCTGTAATGCCGGAGCAGTTGGAAAGTATCTGTTGCAGAACGTCTGCGAGTTCGTCGACATACTCGCATTTGATCATCATGATTTCATAAATCTGTCGCGTCTCGATGCTATCTTCAAGCGTTTGTATGGTGCTGTAGAGGAAATTTTCGATACGGGTGAGTGGGGGCTCTGAACCTTCTACCAATAGCGTGTCATCCATGCGGTCAATCAGGGGCAGGAATACCTGTTCCCGCATTGCATGAAATAATTCAGTCTTGTTTTTGAAATGCCAGTAAACGGCACCTCTGGTAACGTTGGCCTGGATCGCAATGTGTTCCATGGTGGTGCGGCTGACACCGCGCACCAGAAATACTTCGCGTGCGGCACGGATGATGCTCTGGCGGGTTAATTCGGCATCTTCTTTGGTTTTTCGAACCATGTGTTGGTGCTCTCGTAAAAAATATTGAATTGGGTATTTACATACATCTCTGACTGTATATAATTTACAGTCACTCTTGAATGTAAGCAAGTGATATCTGCAACAATACCAATTAATAACCGGAGTTACACGATGCGCAGCCTTGATTT
>PHCD01000081.1 GCA_002842135.1 Betaproteobacteria bacterium HGW-Betaproteobacteria-8
CGCTCCGTCGCGTCGGGGCGGCGGTTGAGCACGACATCCTCGACCCGTTCGCGCAGCTCCGGATCCAGATCATCATAAACACCGACCATGCCGGCATTGACGATACCCATGGTCATGCCGGCCTTGATCGCGTGGTAGAGGAACACGGTATGAATCGCCTCGCGCGCCGGGTCGTTGCCGCGGAAGCTGAAACTCACATTGGAAACGCCACCGGAAATCCTGGCGTAGGGCAGGTTTTCCTTGATCCAGCGCGTGGCGTTGATGAAATCGACCGCGTAATTGTTGTGCTCTTCGATACCGGTAGCGATGGCAAAGATATTCGGGTCGAAGATGATATCTTCCGGCGGAAAATCAAGTTCCTGCACCAGCAAGTCGTAAGCACGCTTGCATATCTCGGTCTTGCGCTCGAACGTATCCGCCTGACCCTTCCCGTCAAAGGCCATGACAATCACGGCGGCGCCATAACGACGGCAGAGCTTGGCCTGACGCAGGAATTCCGCCTCGCCTTCCTTCATGGAGATGGAATTAACGATGGACTTACCCTGCACACACTTGAGCCCTGCCTCGATCACTTCCCACTTGGAGGAGTCGATCATGATCGGCACCCGGGCAATGTCCGGTTCCGAGGCCACCAGGTTGAGGAAATGCGTCATGGCCTTGACCGCATCCAGCATGCCCTCATCCATGTTGATGTCGATCACCTGCGCGCCATTTTCCACTTGCTGGCGTGCCACATGCAAAGCATCCTCGAACTGCTCATTGAGGATCATGCGGGCGAAGGCCTTGGAACCGGTGACATTGGTACGCTCGCCCACATTCACGAACAGCGAATCGTCGTCGATGATAAAGGGCTCCAGGCCGGACAAGCGGGTCGCCGGAGCAATCGCCGGCAACTTGCGCGGCGCCAGCCCCTGCAACTGCTCGGCTATCGCCTTGATATGGGGCGGCGTTGTACCGCAACAGCCGCCGGCGATATTGACAAAGCCGCTCTCGGCGAAGTCCTTCACCAGCGAAGAAGTGACGTCCGGGGTCTCGTCAAACCCAGTATCCGACATCGGGTTGGGCAAGCCGGCATTGGGATAAATGCAGACAAAAGCATCGGCGATCTTCGACAGCTCCTCAGCATAAGGCCGCATAAGGGCGGCACCCAGCGCGCAGTTGAGGCCAATGGTCAAGGGCCGCGCATGCCGCACCGAATGCCAGAAAGCGGCAACGGTCTGGCCGGAGAGGATACGGCCGGAGGCATCGGTCACAGTGCCGGAAATCATGATCGGCAGACGCTTGCCGGTTTCCTCGAAGAATGTGTCTATTGCAAAGAGTGCAGCCTTGCAGTTGAGCGTATCGAAGATGGTCTCAACCATGAAGATGTCGGCGCCACCGGCCGCCAGCCCGCGTGCCTGTTCCAGGTAGGCAGCAACCAGCTGGTCAAAGTTGATATTACGCGCAGCAGGATCATTGACGTCTGGCGAAATGGACGCGGTCTTTGGCGTTGGACCGAAAGCACCGGCGACAAAGCGCGGTTTCTCCGGCGTACTGTAATTATCGCAGGCGGCACGCGCAAGCCTGGCAGCCTCGGCGTTCATCTCGTAGACCAGATGCGCCATGTAGTAATCATCCTGCGCTACCGAAGTCGCACCAAAGGTATTGGTTTCGATGATGTCGGCACCAGCCTCCAGATATTTCTCGTGGATTTCCTGGATAATCTGCGGCTGAGTCAGGGTCAGCAGTTCATTATTGCCTTTGACGAACAACTCGCGCGCGCCATCCGGCGCCTTGAAACCAGCAAAACGCTCACCACGATAATCCGCTTCAGTCAGCTTGTATTGCTGGATCATGGTACCCATGGCGCCGTCCAGAATCATAATGCGCTGCGACAGGATCTCGCGCAATTTGACTTCGGTCTCGGACATGGGCTGGTGTACAGTGGATTGCGGATTCATTCGAATATTCTCAAGATGCGGCAGGGCCTGCGTAACATGTGAATTATAAAGCAGAAAGCATCGGATTGCCCGCCCGGGCCTTCAGCAGCACCCCTTGAGGGCAAAGAATATGCACTCAGGCGATGGAAACGCCCACCAGCGCACCTATCATATAGGTCAGCGCACCTGCCGCCGCACCGATCAACATCATGCGCAAACCGCCGTACCATGGACTCCTGCCGCTGAACAGCGAGAGCACGGCACCAACCGTAAACAACGCGACTGCCGTCAGCATGATGGTGATCTGCAATGCGTCATTCTCGATACCCAACAGATAAGGCAGCAAGGGAACCACCCCGCCCACCATAAAAGACAGGAAGGATGAAATGGCAGCCACCCAGGGAGAGCCTAATTCTTCCGGATTCAATCCCAGCTCTTCCCGCGTCAGCGTATCCAGCCCCAGCTCCGGATCGGCAATCATTCTGGCTGCCAGCGACCTTGCTTCTTCCGGCTGCATACCGCGGGCAATGTAAATCAGGGTCAACTCCTGCGCCTCTTCATCCGGGTATTGTGCAAGTTCTTCGCGTTCCAGATGTATCTGGTGCTCGAACATTTCACGCTGCGAGCGCATGGAGACATACTCTCCGGCCGCCATGGAAAAAGCGCCTGCCATGAGGCCAGCGACACCCGTCAGCAGGATAATCTGCTGGTCAGTGACAGCACCTGCAACTCCCATGACAAGGCAGGCCACAGAGACCAGGCCGTCATTGACACCAAACACGGCAGCACGCAATCCGCCACTATTACTGGTGCCATGGTGGCTGGCACCGACTTCTTCGACGCTAGCAGGGATCGGGTGAAAACCCGGACTGCGTTTGCAGGAATAAACCGAAAGGCCGCGAATCTTGGTGGCCGCCAATATTGGCTTGATGCGGGACGGACCAAACAGCCGGATCAGCAAGGCCACGATCCTGACCCGAATGACAGGACGGTAAGCTGGAAGCTGCAGCCCTTGCTTCACCGCATTGCCAGCCCACAGGTCAGCCTGCTTGTTCGCTTCGTTCGCCAGCTGCGCAAACAGGCGTCGCCTTTCCGGCTGCCGCTCCTGACTGGCAATGACTTCGTAAAGATAAGCAGAATGCTTTTCTTCCAGCCAGCTGGCGAGATATTGGCTTTTCATGACTAATGTCCAAAGCGCCGGTACTGCACAGCCTCGGCGATATGTGCGGGTTTTATGGTCACATCACCGGCCAGGTCTGCGATGGAGCGCGCCACCTTCAGAATACGGTGATAGGCCCGTGCCGACAGGTTGAGGCGGTTGATCGCCTGCTTGAGCAAACTCAACCCGGCTTCGTCGGTGCTACAGTACTGCTCGATTTCCTTGCTGCCCAGCAAATCATTGGCCTTGCCCTGACGTTCAATCTGCAACTCCCTGGCTTTTTCCACACGTCTCCGCACCAGCTCGCTGGACTCGCCGCTCGCCTGGGTCGTCAACTCATCCTCTTTCAAGGCCGGCACTTCTATATGCAGGTCAATCCGGTCGAGCAACGGCCCGGATATCTTTGCCCGGTAACGTGACACCTGATCCGGCGTACACCGGCATTTGTTGTTGTGATGCCCCAGGTAGCCGCAAGGGCAGGGGTTCATCGCAGCTATCAGCTGAAACCTGGCCGGAAAATCCGCCTGCCGCGCAGCGCGGGAAATGGTGATATGGCCTGACTCCATCGGCTCGCGCAACACCTCCAGCACCTTGCGATCGAATTCAGGCAACTCGTCAAGAAACAGCACGCCATGATGCGCCAGCGAAATTTCTCCCGGCCGCGGGATACCGCCACCGCCGACCAGCGCAACACCCGATGCCGTATGGTGCGGGGAACGGAATGCCCGGCGCCCCCATGAATCCGCACGAAAACTGTTGTTCAGTGACTGAATGGCAGCCGATTCCATCGCCTCCCGCTCTGTCATGGCTGGCAAGATGCCGGGGAACCGTGCGGCCAGCATGGATTTACCCGTACCCGGTGGACCAGACATCAGCACACTGTGCCCGCCTGCAGCGGCTATCTCCAGCGCGCGTTTGGGCATGGACTGGCCCTTGACCTCGCTGAAATCAGGGTAAGTGCAAGCACTGGTTTGCGTATTGCCTTGCAGACGCACCAACTCGGCATGACCGTTCAAATGTGCACAAACTTCCAGCAAAGAATTGGCGGGCAGGATGACTGCATCCTGCACCAATGCCGCCTCTGACGCACTACTTTGGGGCAGAATGAAGGCGCGGGGCCTTTCCTGGTTCTGCATCAGGTTCACCGTCATCGCCAAGGCCCCGCGCACTGGCCTCAACTCACCGGTCAGCGCCAGTTCGCCCGCTATTTCATAATGCTCCAAGGCTTTGGCAGGAATCTGTCCAGAGGCAGCCAGGATGCCCAGCGCAATGGGCAGGTCGTAGCGGCCGCTCTCTTTGGGCAGGTCAGCCGGGGCCAGGTTGACTGTGATGCGGCGGGCAGGAAACTCGAACTGTGAAGTCTGCAGGGCTGCACGCACCCTATCCTTGCTCTCTTTCACTTCGGCCTCGGGCAGGCCGACGATGGTAAAACTGGGTAATCCATTGGCCAGATGCACCTCAACCACTACTTCTGGCGCATGCATCCCGGCAAGTGCGCGACTATAAATAACGGCGAGACTCATCGGCACAGGCCTTATTTGTTGTTTTTTTGCAACAGGATTTCCAGTTCGCCCAGCCTGTTTTCAAGTTGAGCCAGCTTTTCCTTTGTACGCCGCAACAGATCAGCCTGTATGTCGAATTCCTCCCTGTTCACCAGTTCCAACTTGGTGAATGCGCCCTGTAACAGTGCGCGTAAATTCTTTTCAGCATCCGCTGCCGGTGACGATGCAGCCAATTCCCTGATTTTTTTGGATAAATCCTCTATTACTTGTGAACTCATGCTAGGTTTCTCCTTGTTTTCAAGCACATTAAAGCAGGAATTTGGTGCATTGAATAGTCAAATATTGCACTTGTTTGGTGCAAAAATATAATATAAACAATAACATAATTTTATTTATTTATTACAGATTTTACCTTAGCATCATAACCTCATGTTTTATATGTTGTTGCACTTTCTGGCATGAGTGTTGCTTCGTGTTTGTTGCTTAATTTTTGTTTCATCGTTGTTGTTTGTTTTAAATTTCTTGAAAGGAAATACCATGCGTAAATCGCTACTCCTGGCAGCTGTAATCGGCACCTTTGCAGCCTCTAACGTTGCAATTGCCGAAGAAGCCGCTCCTGCAGCACCAGAGTCCCCACACAGCTTCTCTTATAACCTGGGTCTTTACAGCCAGTACATTTTCCGTGGCCTGACACAGACCGGCGAAGAAGCCGCACTGCAAGGCGGTGTTGATTACTCCCATTCCAGCGGCTTCTACGCTGGCGCCTGGGCCTCCAACATCAGCTGGCTGGAAGATGCCGGCCTGTATGACAACTCCAGCCTGGAAGTGGATGTCTACGGTGGCTATGCTGCCGAAATTGGCGAAACCGGCATTTCTTATAACGTCGGCCTGCTGCAATACCTCTACCCAGGCGACAAGAAGAATGGCGTCAAGGCGGCTGAAACCACCGAAGTCTACGGTAGCCTCGGCTATGGTTGGGTAACCGGTAAATTGTCCGTGGTTGCTTCAGACGGCGCCTTCGGCTTCGACAATGCGGACGGCTCCACCTATACCGAGCTGAATGCCAACATTCCATTGCCTTGGTATGGCCTCACTGCTAATGCCCACATCGGTTATCAGGACTTCACTGGCAGCAACAACGGCAGCAGCAACAGCGATTTTGACTACACCGACTGGAAGCTCGGTTTGGGCAAAGCATGGGACAACGGCGTTAACGTCGGTGCCTTCTACACAGCTACTGATACCAAAGGCAAAACCCGCTGGACCGACGCTTCAGGCCAGCATCTTGCCAAAGACCAGTTCGTGTTCTTCGTGCAAAAAACCTTCTAATCAAGGTTAGCTAGTCAGTGGCGGGACAGCCAAGCAACCTGTTCCGCCACTCTTAAACACTCATCAGGAGACCAACATGAAATTCGTATCCGCAATCATCAAGCCGTTCAAGCTTGACGAGGTACGTGAAGCTCTTTCCGCCATCGGCGTGCAAGGCATCACCGTTACCGAAGTGAAGGGGTTTGGGCGTCAAAAAGGCCACACAGAGCTTTATCGTGGCGCTGAATATGTTGTCGATTTCTTACCCAAGGTTAAATTGGAAGTCGCTATTCCAGATGACATGCTCGACCAAGTCGTCGAAGCCATCGAAAAATCTGCAACGACCGGCAAGATCGGCGACGGCAAGGTTTTTGTCTTCAATCTCGAGCAAGTTTACCGCATCCGCACCGGCGAAACCGGTCCGGATGCGCTCTAAGGGGATCGTCATGAAAAAGCTTTTATCTATGATTGCACTGGTGAGCATGCTGGGTCTTAACGGCCTCAGCTTCGCAGAGGAAGTAATGCCAGTTGAAGAAACGGCACCAGCAGTCGAAATGGTGACTGAAGAAGCCGCCGTAGTTGAAGAAGTTGCAACAGAAGAAGTTGCTGTAGCCGAAGAGGCCGCCGCAGAAGAGCCAACGCTTGATACAGGCAACACTTCCTGGATGATCGTTGCAACTGTACTCGTTGTCATTATGGCAATCCCGGGCCTGGCCCTGTTCTATGGCGGTCTTGTACGCGCAAAGAACATGTTGTCAGTGCTGATGCAGGTTTTTGTAACCTTCTCACTCATCTCAGTACTCTGGGTGGTCTACGGTTACAGCCTGGCATTCAGCGATGGGGGTAGCTTGAACGGTTATGTTGGCGGACTATCTGCTGCATTCCTGGCTGGCATCACAGCTGACTCGATCAGCGGATCCATTCCAGAATACGTTTTTGTCACATTCCAACTGACTTTTGCTGCCATTACTCCTGCGCTGATTGTTGGTGCATTTGCTGAACGCATCAAGTTCTCTGCACTGTTAGCTTTTGTCGCACTCTGGGTTACCTTCGTTTATATCCCGGTTGCCCACATGGTATGGGGTGGCGGTATCCTGGCTGAACTGGGTGCCAAGGACTTTGCGGGTGGTACCGTTGTACACATCAATGCCGGTATTGCAGCACTGGTAGGTGCCATTGTCATCGGCAAGCGCATTGGCTACGGCAAAGAAGCCATGCCTCCACACAGCATGGTACTGACCATGGTTGGTGCTTCCCTGCTGTGGGCTGGTTGGTTCGGCTTCAACGTA
>PHCD01000082.1 GCA_002842135.1 Betaproteobacteria bacterium HGW-Betaproteobacteria-8
ACGCTTGAAGAAGCCACCGGGAATCTTGCCGGCAGCATAGGTTTTTTCCTGATAATCCACGGTCAGCGGGAAGAAATCCTGACCGGCTTTTACATCACGTTTACCAACAACGGTCACCAGAACAACTGTATCACCATAACTTACCATCACGGCGCCATCGGCCTGACGAGCAATCTCGCCGGTTTCCAGAGTGAGCTCATGCGCACCGTACTGTATGGTCTTTTTCACTTTGTTAAACATTTTCTATCCTCTTCTCTTCTATCTACACAATTCACTCTTACTGTTCTAGAGTGTTCTCAGCAATCAAGTATTTTAAAAATACCGTCCAACAAAATGCCGAAAGCACCGCTCAACTCAATGTTGATGCGATGCTTTCGGCAATATATCAATTCACAAAAATAGTAACTAACTTGTGAATTTGAATTATTTACGCAGGCCTAAACGCTCAATCAAGCTACGATAACGATCAGCATTCTTGCGCTTGAGATAGTCAAGCAGCTTGCGACGCTGACTTACCATGGCGAGCAAACCACGACGTGAGTGATGATCTTTGGCATTTACCTTGAAATGCTCAGTCAATGTAGTAATGCGGCTGGTAAGCAAAGCCACTTGCACTTCTGGTGAACCAGTATCGTTCGCGGCTTGTTGATATTCGCCTACAATCTTGGCTTTTTCTGCTGTCGTAATTGACATGTTTTCTCCTGGATATTCTTTACCTGCAGTAACCGCGCATTTTAACCTCAAAAGCGCTGCCTTATCAAGCGATTAATGGCTCAATTATTAAATCATTTGCCGAAGCCGCTTAAGTGCGCGCGACAAGCAGCCTTTTTGGTGCGATCTTCCCATCCCTGTCCAGTTCACCCAAGCCGAGGAACTGGCCATTCTCATGATATATTCGGAAAAAACCATCGATTTTCGTTCCCGACTTCCATACACTTTGCCCCTGTAACAAATAGTAGGCACTATCGGCATCCAGTTCCACCCGTGGCAGATCCACGATAGAAGCATCTGCCGGTAAAAGGATACTGTCACGCTCCTCAGCAGACATCTTCTCCAACTGTTCCATGGAGCAGGCATCTTCAAGCCTGAAATGAGCCGTACTTAAGCGGCGCAGACCGGCAAGGTGTGCGCCGCAACCGAGCGCATGGCCTATATCTTCCGCCAAGGTACGGATATAGGTACCTTTGCTACAGGCCACGTTGATCTCAAATCGATGCTGTTCCTGATCAAAACCGGTCAGCTCAATGGAAAAAATGGTGACTTGGCGGGCAGGACGCGCGATTTCCACACCATCCCGCGCGTATTCATACAGCGCCTTGCCCTGATGCTTCAGGGCAGAATACATCGGCGGCACCTGTTCGATTCCACCGACAAAAGATTTCAGCACGGCCTGCAACTGCGCGGGCGACACATTCACTTCGCTACGGCTCAGCACCTCACCCTCGACATCACCGGTAGATGTCGTACTGCCGAGCTGAACCAGGGCCCGGTAACTCTTATCGGCATCGAGCAAAAAATGGGAAAACTTCGTAGCTTCACCCAGGCAGATTGGAAGCAAGCCTGTTGCGAGAGGATCCAAGCTGCCGGTATGTCCAGCCTTCGCCGCCTGGTAGAGCCGCTTGACCTGCTGCAAGGCTTGGTTAGATGACAAACCCAAAGGCTTGTCGAGTAACAGCACACCGTCAATAGCGCGCTTGATGCGTCTGAATTGCATGTCAGGAGCTGCCGTTGGTAACGCTTATTTTGATGGTTTGTTTTTTTGATTTGATACGAGCTGATCTGGGGCCAATGCTTCATCAATCAGCCGGGAAAGCCGCATACCGCGGTCGATGGAAGCATCATAGATAAAATGCAGCTGCGGCACTGTGCGCAACAGCATGCGTTTTCCCAGTTGCGTGCGCAGAAAGCCAGCGGACTTTTCCAGGCCTTTTTGCAGCTCTGGCGTACCGGATTTTGCACTGTAGTAGATTTTTGCATGCGCCATATCGCCGCTCACCTCAACTTCGGTGAGCGTGACCATGCCGATGCGCGGATCTTTCACCTCGAATTGCAGCAAATCAGCGAGTTCTCGCTGAATCTGCTCTGCAACCCGATCGCTTCTGGAAAATTCCTTGGCCATATATATCCCTATGCAAAACACCCGAACGAAGTGCTTTTCATACCTTACAGGGACCGAGCCACTTCAACGACTTCAAACACTTCCAATGTGTCGCCGACTTCGATCTCATTGAAATTCTTCAGTGACAGACCGCATTCGAAGTTGGCTTTGACTTCTTTCACATCGTCCTTGAAGCGCTTGAGCGAATCCAGCTCGCCTTCATGAATAACCACGTCATTGCGCAGCACACGCACTCTCGAACCACGCTTGACCATACCGTCCAGGACGTAACAGCCAGCGACCGCACCCACCTTGGAGATGCGATAAACTTCGCGAATCTCGACCAAGCCGATGACATTTTCTTTCTGTTCTGGTGCCAGCATGCCGCTCAATGCCGCCTTCACTTCATCGACAGCCTGATAAATGATGTTGTAGTAACGAACATCCACACCCAGCGTTTCGATCAGTTTACGTGCACCGGCATCGGCACGTACGTTAAAGCCAATCAAGACACCCTTCGATGCAGAGGCCAGATTGACGTCTGATTCGCTGATAGCGCCAACGCCTGTATGAATAATGTTGACCTTGACTTCGTCAGTTGAGAGCTTCTGCAACGATGTTGCCAACGCTTCATAAGAACCCTGAACATCCGACTTGATGATCATCGGCAAGGTCTTCACTTCGCCTTCAGCCATCTGGTCAAAAATGCTTTCCAGCTTGGAAGCCTGCTGACGTGCCAGCTTCACATCGCGGAATTTACCCTGACGGAACAAGGCAATTTCACGCGCTTTGCGCTCATCATTCAGAACAATAACTTCCTCACCGGCATTCGGCACATCCGACAGGCCGAGGATTTCCACCGGGATGGATGGACCAGCTTCCTTGATCTCATTGCCATTCTCATCGAGCATGGCACGCACGCGACCAAACGAACTGCCCGCAAGCAACATATCGCCACGGTTCAATGTACCGGCCTGCACCAGGATGGTTGCCACCGGGCCACGGCCCTTGTCCAAACGCCCTTCAATCACGAGGCCTTTGGCCGGAATATTTTTGGCTGCCTTCAATTCCAGAACTTCAGCCTGCAACAGCACAGCCTCCAGCAGGCTGTCGATGCCCTGTCCGGTTTTGGCAGACACTTCAACAAACATGGTATCGCCACCGTATTCTTCCGGGATCACCTCTTGTGCAACCAGCTCCTGTTTGACGCGCTCTGGATTCGCACCTTGCACGTCAATCTTGTTAATCGCTACCACCAAGGGCACCCCACCCGCCTTGGCGTGATGAACGGCTTCAATAGTTTGCGGCATGACGCCATCATCGGCCGCCACCACCAGAATCACCACATCTGTCGCCTTGGCGCCACGTGCACGCATGGCGGTAAACGCTTCATGGCCTGGCGTGTCAAGGAAAGTCACCATACCGCGCGGCGTTTCCACATGGTAAGCACCGATATGCTGCGTAATGCCGCCCGCTTCGCCTGAAGCTACACGGGTACGGCGAATGTAATCCAGCAATGAAGTTTTACCATGATCGACGTGACCCATGACGGTCACTACTGGAGGACGCGGCTCCTGAACAGCTTCTGCATGGTCGGTAGAATCAAGAAAGGCTTCTGGATCGTTGGCCGCTGCTGCTTGGGCAGTATGACCCATTTCTTCAACGACGATGATGGCAGTTTCCTGATCCAGCACCTGGTTGATGGTCACCATCATCCCCATTTTCATGAGTGTCTTGATGACTTCACTGGCCTTGACTGCCATCTTGTGTGCGAGATCCGCTACAGAAATGGTTTCCGGCACCATGACTTCATGAATGACAGGTTCAGTAGGTGCATTGAATGAATGCGGTCCTTCGTCGCCTTCTTTATGCGCCTTGGATTTGCCTTTATGCCCGCGCCAGCCTTGTGCCAGTGCAGTATCCCCGCGAGTTTTGATGCCACGCTTTTTGTTTTGCGTATCGGCCCAATCCTTGTTTTTGCTGGCTTTTTTCGCACCCTTGTCTTCAGCCTTTACGCCTTCCTTGGCTACAGGTTTGTGCAATGTACCCTCTGAAAGCTTGCTAGCTTTTTCAGCAACAGCTGCCGCTTCGGCGGCTTTCCGGGCTTCATCTTCCAGTCTCTTCTGAATCAGGGCCTGTTTTTTCTGCAGTTCTTCAGTCTGCAAAGCCATCAGTTTTGCTTGACGTTTGGCTTCCTGCTCACGAATCGCAATTTGTTCTGGTGTCAGGACGGTCTTCTTGAGGGTTCTTGTCTCAGCTACAGGGGGCGGAGCAACTGGCTCTACAACAGGTTGCGGAGCCTCAACAACCTCGGCCACAGGCTCTTCAACCACGGACTCTACTACGGATTCAGGAGCTGCCGGCGCTTCAACTATGTCTGCGGGAACTGCCGTTTCAACAGGCTGCACTACTGCCTCTGCGGCTTCAGCTACAACTCCAGTCTCTTCAGCCTGCTCCAGATCGGAGATATCACGACGTACCAATACGCGCTTTTTACGCACTTCAACTTGAATTGTGCGCGCCTTGCCGCTGCTATCAGTCTTCTTGATTTCAGTACTCTGCTTGCGCGTCAACGTGATTTTATTCTTTGGCTCCTGTGCGCCGTGCTCCTTACGCAAGTACTCCAACAAAGAGGTTTTGTCTTGCTCAGTCAGCTCGTCATCTTGCGCGGCCTTGTTGACGCCAGCACCTTTGAGCTGCTCCAGAAGCAGCTCGGCTGGCAAATTTAACTCACTGGCAAATTGTGCTACGCTTGATTTTCCCATACTGCTACCTCTCCAGTTGTTTCTTTTGCGCTTACATACGCATTACAAATACTTGATATCATCAATCGTTGTGGTCACCTCAGGCAAACCAGGGAGCACGCGCTGTCATGATAAGCGTCTTGGCGCGCTCGGCATCCATACCCGTCATCTCAACGAGATCGTCTACCGCCAGATCAGCCAAGTCTTCCATGGTCGAAACACCCTGAGATGCCAGCTTGTGCGCAGTAGCATCATCCATGCCTTCCATAGTCAGCAAATCTTCGCTGGCTTCCTCAACCTTTTCTTCCCTGGCGATCGCCTCCTTCAACAAAGCAGCACGGGCACGCTTGCGCAGCTCATTGATGGTGTCATCATCGAACGCTTCAATTTCGCTCATCTCTGAAAGCGGGACATAAGCGATTTCTTCCAGTGTACCGAAACCTTCTTCAACCAAGATGTCAGCAACTTCCTCATCCACGTCGAGTTTTTCCATGAACAAACCGCGTGTGCTGGTATGTTCTTCCTCATGCTTCTTCGCAGCTTCTTCTTCAGTCAGGATATTCAGCGTCCAACCGGTTAACTCTGAGGCCAGGCGCACATTCTGTCCGCTACGGCCAATTGCCTGTGCAAGCTGATCTTCTGCCACAACCACATCCATGCTATGGGCATCTTCATCCACCACGATACTGGTGACCTCAGCCGGGGCCATGGCGTTGATGACAAATTGCGCCGGCTCCATCGACCAAAGAATAATGTCCACACGCTCGCCAGCCAACTCTCCGGTAACCGCCTGTACACGCGAGCCTCGCATACCGACACAGGTACCGACAGGGTCCAGACGCTGATCATTGGTTTTCACTGCAATTTTGGAACGCAAGCCAGGATCACGTGCCGCAGCCCTGATTTCCAGCAGGCCTTCTTCAATCTCAGGCACTTCCAGCTCAAACAACTTGACCAGGAATTCCGGTGCGATGCGTGACAAAATCAGTTGCGGGCCACGACCACCACGCTCAATGCGTGACAAGTAGGCACGTACACGATCGCCAACGCGCAGATTCTCTTTCGGGATCATCTGTTCACGTGGCAACAAGGACTCGATACGACCGACTTCAATAATGGCATTGCCTTTTTCCATGCGCTTGATGACACCAGTCACCAGATGCTCTTTGCGGGCAAGGAAATCATCCAGAATCTGTTCGCGCTCTGCCTCACGCACCTTTTGCAGAATGACCTGTTTCGCGGCTTGTGCGCCAATACGGCCAAACTCGATAGATTCGAGAGGCTCCTCAATATACTCGCCCTCAACCAGCCCTTTGGCGCGCTCATCGGAAAGCACAACCTGAGCCGCCGGATTTTCAAGGACATCGTCTGCCACAACCTGCCAGCGACGGAAGGACTGATATTCACCATTGTCACGGTCGATAGCAACGCGTACGTCTGCCTCTTCACTGAAGCGCTTCTTGCTTGCGGAAGCAAGTGCCAGCTCTAGCGCAGTAAAGATGACTTCCTTGGCCACATTTTTTTCGTGTGCCAAAGCATCTACCAGTAATAAAATTTCGCGACTCATTTCAATCTCCGCTTAAAATCCTGCAAGTTAGAACTCTGGAGCCAATCTGGCCTTGTCAACATTACTGAGGGCAATTTGATGCACCACCCCTTCGCACTCTATTAACAAGTTTCCCGACTCCAAACCTCGCAATATGCCTAAAAAATTCTTTCTGTTTTCTACCGGCACACGCAGTTTCACTTGTGCGCGCTCGCCGGAAAAACGCTCAAAATCGCTTTGCTTTTTCAGCACTCTATCCAGCCCAGGCGAGGAAACCTCAAGCCTGTCGTAGTCAATATCATGCTCAACCGCCAGCAGGTTACCCATCTGATTGCTTACCAACACACAATCATCAATCGTGATACCTTCTGGCTTATCGATAAATAAGCGCAATAATTTGCCGCGATTGGATATTTCAAGATCCACCAACTCATAACCGAGTTGAGTCAGCGAACGCTCCAATAATGCATGCAAATCCTGCATCAAATTATCCTCAAACAAGTTCCGGAAACAAAAAATGGGCCCAAAGCCCATCAAAACAACATTATATCAACCAATTCAATGAATTGGTATTAGTAACTTCCACAAACACAAAAGCCCTCATATCGAGGGCTTTTGTTAGAGCCTGAGAAATTCCCAGGTTCAGAATAAGAGCTTGGCGGTGACCTACTTTCGCATGCGAGAAGCAAACTATCATTGGCGCAGATTCGTTTCACGGCCCTGTTCGGGATGGGAAGGGGTGGGTCC
>PHCD01000083.1 GCA_002842135.1 Betaproteobacteria bacterium HGW-Betaproteobacteria-8
TGGCGGCGGTTCGAATGCCAGCTATGACGACATGAACCAGGACCAGGATAGAGACCAAGGCCCAGCGTCAGCGCGTCAATCCGCACCGGCGGCACAAGCGGCCAAGCCGGCTGCTGCAGGCGGTTCATCCTTTGATGAATTCGATGACGATATTCCGTTTTAAAGGATACCTGCGACATATAGTGTAAAGAAATTAACCTAAGCCCCTGCTCGGGGCTTTTTCTTTTTCTGGTGTCCCCAACAATTATAGTTTCGCTTTCGGCCCGAAGCAGTCACTGGCTTTAGTAACTTCACAGAAATCTTTCATTCAGTAGCAATCAAATAACGCTTACCACGACCTTACCCTTAACCCGGCCTTTTTCGAGATAGGCAAGCGCTTCCTTTGTTTGGTCAAACGGAAATACCTTATCGATTACCGGAAGGATATGCCCTGCTTCGAGTAGCTTGCCGATCTCTGCTAGTTGGCGACCATCAGGATGTACAAACAGAAATGAATATTCGACATTGCGCTTCCTGGCTTGGCGAATGATCTTCCCGCTAATCAAGCCGAATACAAACTTCATGATGAAGTTCATACCTCTGGCGCGGGCGAACGCAGCGTCTGGTGGGCCGATGAGCGATACGACCCTGCTCTTGGGTTTCAATATTCGAAGGGATTTCTCGATTCCGTCGCCTCTGATGGTGCCTAGCACTAGGTCGTAATCCCGAAGCACATCCTCAAACTCCTGCTTCTTGTAATCAATGACTTCATCGGCTCCGAGGCTCCTCACCAAATCGACATTGCCTGTACTGGTGGTCGTTCCCACCTTTGCTCCGAGATGTTTTGAGAGCTGGATCGCGAACGTGCCAATGCCTCCAGAACCAGCGGGTATGAATACTTTCTGACCGGACATGAGACCTGCCCGCTCTTTAAGTGCTTGCCACGATGTGAGTCCGACCATCGGGATTGAGGCTGCTTGCACGAAGTCTAGATTTTCTGGTTTGATCGCGGCAGCGCTCTCGGGCACCACTGCGAATTCAGCGAGAGCTCCCGTGCCTAGATCGAAGATACTAGCGAATATAGCATCGCCCGGCTTGAAGCGTGTCACGCGGCTTCCAACTTCAACCACGATACCTGCCAGATCACTGCCCATCGTAGCTGGAAGCTGAAACTTGAGGATAGGCTTGAACGTTCCTTTCGGAATCATGTAGTCAACCGGATTCAAACCGACGGCGTGTACCTGCACGAGCATTTCGTTCGGCTTGATTGCAGGCTGGGGAATGTCTGCAAACTCAAGTTGATCGGACTTGCCGTAACGTTTCAAGATAAATGCTTTCATTATTTCATTTCTGTCTTTTTTGAAGACGTCTATTTCTTGCGTGCGCCGACATATAGAAACGCCAGCACAAGAGCGACTTCGATAAAGACGGCGGTCAGGATGCCGCTAGTGGCGTGTCCTGCAGCAAACTCATAAACACCGAGGATTGTCAGTATCATGCAGGCGGTAGCAGTTCCGTAGATAAGTGCTGTACGGGTTGTCGAATGTTCTGCGTTTCTTGCGAAGAAAAACATTACAGCGATGCCTGTATAGAGTGCTGCTATTCGTCTTGCCATCAACCCCGCCGAGTCTGTCAATTCCACTCCCCAGCTTGCTGGCATCTGAACTGGTGCAAACATCAAGATGATGGCCAAAGATGCAAATAGGATGGAAGTTAGGATTGAAAGTCGATAAAAAGATAATGCCTTCACGATTATTTTCTATGGTTGGCTAGCTATTTGATCGAGCGAATCAAGTTTTAACTCTTTACGAATGCCGATATCGACTAATGCAGCAGGCGCAAACCTTCTCAGAAAACTTAAGCGGCATGCTAATTTGCCAGCTGCGTAACGCAACTTCGGATTTTTTGCATTCGCAGCTTTCAAAACAACATTGGCGACGACCTTGGGATCATCACCGCCAGCCACAGCGACTTTAATTAATTTTGCGAGCGCTTTCCGCGCAATGGAGTATTCATCCAACTTGGTGTCTACTTCTTTGGTATTGGCTTCGAAATGTGTGTTGGTATAGCCAGGCTCAATTACAGAAAAACGGATGCCTCTTGTTCGTAGCTCATGGTCCAGCGATTCTGAAAAACCCTCTACAGCATGTTTGGTTGCAGCATAGGTTGCCATGTATGGCGCTGGTATTAATCCAAGAATGGAACCTATGTTGATGATTCTTCCTTCGCCCTGTTGTCTCATATGAGGCACCACAGCACGTGTCATGCGGACGATTCCAAAGAAGTTGGTCTCAAATAGCATCTTGGTTTGTTCAATTGAACTCTCTTCAGCTCCACCTGGCGCTACGCCGAATCCTGCGTTGTTAACAACGAGATCAATCCTGCCCTCAGTCTGGATTACTTCCCTCAAGGCAGCCTTGATTGATTCCTCGCTATTCACGTCCATCATGATCATCCGGTACGGGCGTTGAGCAGCTTGTGCTCCCTTGCGACTCGTCCCATAAACCTTATAACCTGAGTTTGCGAGTAACTCTGCCGTGGCTTCACCGATACCTGATGATGCGCCTGTCACAATTGCGATCTTGCTTTTCATGTTGTGCCTTTCATTTCATCCAAGATTAAAAACATGCTAAATAAATATGATAATCATCATATTTATGGTCAAACAAAAGCCAAAGTAATTGACTAAAAAATTAATCATTCTTTGGCGTTGTAGTGTTTTAAAGTTGCCTGGCGGAAAGCCTCGCTAAGTTCGGGGTCTTCTACCGCGCGGGCTAGCAATAATGTTCCTACCATCGTTGATACCATGACAAGCGCTTCTTCTCGTGCATTTGGCTGGCCTGATAGTCGACTTTCAATAAGCGCTATCATTTCCTTGATCCGGCAAGTGGAGGCTTTTCTCACATCAGGCGCCTGGCGCGGCATTTCCGAACCTAGTGCAGCTAAAGAGCACCCTGTCTCTATGTTAGCCAAATGTTCATCTGATAGATAAGCATTCATTAAAATTCGCAATGCCTGATCTTGAGGAACTTCAGCGAATATTCTCTTCGCAAAAGCAATAGTATCTTCCCCAGCTCGATCTGCAGCTTCCGCAAGCATTGCATCACGAGATGCAAAATGCGCGTAAAACCCGCCATGGGTGAGGCCT
Organism: Betaproteobacteria bacterium HGW-Betaproteobacteria-8; assembly: GCA_002842135.1. The sequence continues at coordinate 3,128 of PHCD01000083.1, forward strand.
GCTTCTTTCATGATATCGGCTACACCCGTTCCATCGTAACCACTTCTACGAATTGCCCGTGCAGCGGTTTCTACAATGCGTTTATGCGTAATTTCCTTACGACTGGAAGGATTTCGTTTAGATATGGATTCTTTCATGATGACCATCATATATGATGGTCATCATGAAATGCAAGTGGAATAAATTTAACTAATAACAAAAATATTGACGCTAATATTTTAACTAGTTGTATTTATTATATTCATTGTATATTTACACTCTATTAGGTATACATAACCGTTCTGAGCAAGAGTTGGGGTGAGTCACGATGGACAAAGCCGGCATATGCCGGCTTTGGTCTTTATGTGGTTCTAAACTCTTGATATTTCATCTTTAATCGCCATGTGTATCTCGGGTATAATTTCACACTTTTGATGTTCGGAGTTTTTCGACATGCCAATTTATGATTATCAATGCACAAGCTGTGGTTTCCGCAAAGAAGTCATGCGCAAGATCAGCGAGCCTAATCTGACGGATTGTCCCGAGTGCGGCAAGCCTACATTTGCCAAGCAGCTTTCAGCACCGAGTTTTCAGCTGACCGGTAGCGGCTGGTATGCCACCGACTTCAAGGACAGTGGCAGCAAACCGGCAAAAAAGACTGAAGCCGCTGCGGAGCCGGCACCGGCCTGCGGCAGCGGTTGCGCTTGTCATTAAATCGCTTGTACTTAAATCAAACCGCCCGTGCCAGACATGAGCTGCATGAAGCTGCGATTTCATCAGCAAGCGATCTGGCCCGGCTTTCGTCCCGTCTGATTTGAACGGACACTTTTTTAACTTTTCATCATAAGAAATCAGCATATGCGTACCCATTACTGCGGTCATCTGAACCGCGAACTGATCGGCCAAACCGTGACACTTTGTGGCTGGGCTCATCGTCGTCGTGACCACGGCGGCGTTATCTTTATCGATTTGCGTGACCGTGAAGGCATGGCACAGATCGTTATCGACCCGGACACCCCCGAGGCTTTCAGTATTGCGGAAACCGTACGTAATGAATTCGTGCTGAAGGTCACCTGCAAGGTGCGCGCGCGCCCTGAAGGCACCGTGAATCCGAATATCCCGACCGGTGAAGTCGAGATGTTGGCGAGCGAGATCGAGGTGTTGAATCCCTCACTGACGCCGCCGTTCATGCTGGACGATGACAACCTGTCTGAGATGGTTCGCTTGGAACACCGCTACATCGACCTGCGCCGCCCGGCCATGCAGAAGAACCTGATGCTGCGCTACCGCGTTTCCAAGAACCTGCGCGATTACCTAGATACCGCTGGCTTCATCGAAGTCGAAACGCCGATGCTGACCCGCTCCACACCGGAAGGCGCACGCGATTACCTGGTGCCGTCCCGCGTGCATCACGGCGAGTTCTTCGCGCTGCCGCAATCGCCGCAGCTATTCAAGCAACTGCTGATGGTGTCCGGTTTCGACCGTTACTTCCAGATCACCAAGTGCTTCCGCGACGAGGACTTGCGCGCCGACCGCCAGCCTGAATTCACCCAGGTCGATATCGAGACTTCCTTCCTTGGCGAAGATGAAATCATGAACATCGTCGAAGAGATGATTCGCCGCATGTTCAAGAATGTGCAGGATGTCGATCTGCCGGCTGCATTCCAGCGCATGCCGTTCAGCGAAGCGATGAACAAGTACGGTTCCGACAAGCCTGACATGCGCGTCACGCTCGAAATCACCGAGCTGACCGATGTCATGAAGGATGTCGATTTCAAGGTGTTCTCCGGTGCCGCCAACATGGCCAACGGCCGTGTTGCTGCACTGCGCGTGCCGAACGGCGCGGCCATTTCGCGCGGCGAGATCGATGCCTACACCGAGTTCGTCAAGATCTACGGTGCCAAGGGCCTGGCCTACATCAAGATCAACGACATCACCAAGCTGAACGAGGAAGGCCTGCAAAGCCCCATCGTCAAGAACATCCATGAAACTGCATTGAAAGCCATCATAGCCCGCACCGGTGCGCAGAACGGCGATATCGTCTTCTTCGGCGCAGACAAGGCCAAAGTGGTCAACGAAGCCCTCGGCGCCTTGCGCGTCAAGGTCGGCCACGAGAAGGGCCATGTCGATGGCCGCGCTTGGGCGCCGCTGTGGGTGGTCGATTTCCCCATGTTCGAACACGATGAAGAAGCCGACCGCTGGGTCGCGCTACATCACCCGTTCACCGCACCGAAAGACGGTCATGAAGACCTGCTGGCGACCAACCCCGGCGCCTGCCTGTCCAAGGCCTACGATATGGTCATCAACGGCTGGGAAGTTGGCGGCGGTTCAGTCCGTATCCACAAGCAGGAAGTGCAGTCCAAGGTGTTCGACGCACTGAAGATTTCCAAGGATGAGGCACAGGAGAAATTTGGCTTCCTGCTCGACGCCCTGCAATACGGTGCGCCTCCACACGGTGGTCTGGCCTTCGGCCTGGATCGACTGGTGACGCTGATGGCCGGTGCAGAATCCATCCGCGACGTCATCGCCTTCCCCAAGACCCAGCGCGCGCAATGTCTGATGACGCATGCGCCGAGCGAAGTGGATGAGAAACAACTTCGCGAGCTCCATATCCGCGTGCGGCAACAGAATTTGGCTAGCTAAGAGTGATGACAGAAAACCAGAGTGAAGTGCATTGGATGGAGACATACAAGTCTTTAATCACTCTATCTATTGAGGCTTTTAGGTTTTCTGCATTAGCTAATGGTGGGGCGGCTGTGGCATTGCTTGCTTATTTGGGAAGTGTTGCTAGCAGTTCCGATTCGGTAGTTATAAATTTAAGCTGTCCGATGTTGGCATATATAAGCGGTTTGGTTTTATGTGGTTTGGCTGTTTTATTTGGATATTTAACGCAGCTTAAATTACTGAATGAGATAGGGCGGAGTCAGCGCTTAGTTGTTAAACACACATGGTATCTCTGGGCTGCAATAGTTTTCTACTTGGCGAGTTTAATTGCTTTTGCTTGGGGCTCGTATTTGGCAGTTCTGCAGTTTAATCAATGACCATCAAATCCCTTATCCGCACCGTCCCGCATTACCCCAGACATGGGGTGCAGTTCCGTGACATCACGACCTTGCTGAAAGACCCGCTCGGCCTGAAGGTGACGGTGGATGAGTTGTTCAGCCAGTACGAAAATCAGAAAATCGACAAGGTGGTCGGCGTGGAGTCGCGTGGTTTTCTGATCGGGACGCCGTTGGCCTACAAGTTGGGTGTCGGTTTCGTGCCGGTGCGCAAGCAGGGCAAGCTACCGGCCGAGACGCTGGGTCATGATTATGAGCTGGAATACGGTAGCGACCGCGTCGAGATTCATACGGATGCGATTGAGCGCGGTGAGCGCATATTGCTGGTCGATGACCTGCTCGCCACTGGCGGTACTGCGATTGCCGCCGCGGCGTTGATTGAAAAGCTGGGCGGCGAGATCGTCGAGTGTGCGTTCATCATCGACCTGATCAGCCTTGGCGGCCGAGATCGTCTGGCGAAAAAGGGTTACAGCATGTTTGCCCTGTGTGAGTTTGAGGGCGATTAGTGGGCTACAAAACCCCTGTTTCAGCATTAGTGCTGATATACACGACGGATTTGCAGGTATTGTTGCTGGAGCGTGCCGACAAGGCCGGATTCTGGCAATCGGTGACCGGCAGCCTGGAAGAAGGTGAGACACCGCGCGAAGCCGCCATCCGCGAAGTGCGCGAGGAAACCGGCCTGATCGCCACTGACTACAACTTTTACGACATGCATGCCTCGAACGTGTACGAGATATATGCGCACTGGCGCTATCGTTATGCGCCGGGCGTGACGCACAATACGGAACATCTGTTCGGGCTTGAATTACCGGCGCCTTTGCCGGTCCAACTCGCAGCGGACGAACACCTGAATTATGAGTGGCTGGACTGGCGCGAGGCGGCGAAGAAAGTATTTTCCTGGACCAATGTCGAT
>PHCD01000084.1 GCA_002842135.1 Betaproteobacteria bacterium HGW-Betaproteobacteria-8
GCGTGAAACCACAACACCGGCTGCGGTGGAAATAATCAGTGAAGGAATCTGCGCGACCAGGCCATCGCCAATCGCCAGCAAGGTGTAATTCTTGACCGCAACATCAAAGGCCAGGTCGTGCTGCACCATGCCGACAATCAGGCCGCCGATGATATTGATCAGGGTCACCAGGATGCCGGCAATCGCATCGCCACGCACATATTTACTGGCACCATCCATGGCACCGTAAAATTCGGATTCCTGGCCGATTTCAGAACGGCGGCGGCGGGCTTCTTCCTCGCCGATCAAGCCTGCGTTCAAGTCGGCATCGATGGCCATTTGCTTGCCAGGCATCGCATCCAGGGTAAACCGTGCGCCGACTTCGGCAATACGGCCTGCACCCTTGGTCACCACAATGAAATTGATAATGGTCAGAATCACAAAGACGACAATACCGACGGTGTAATTGCCGCCGATGAGGAAATGACCAAAGGACTCGATCACCTTGCCGGCAGCATCCGGCCCGGTATGGCCTTCAGTCAGTACCACGCGGGTGGAAGCCACGTTGAGCGAAAGGCGCAACATGGTGGTGACCAGCAGCACTATCGGGAAGGCGATAAAATCTAGCGGCTTTGAGGTATTGAGGCTGATCAGCAGGACAATGATGGAGAGCGCGATATTGAAACTGAACAGCACATCCAGGGCGATGGCCGGCAGTGGCAATATCATCATCGCCAGCAACATGACGATGATCAGCGGTGCGGCGACGGCAGCGCCGGCTTTAGCGTTGAGCCAGACTGGCAGGTTCAGGCCGTTCATGCGGAAGCTCCTGCCAGCGCATGTGGATCAAGCTCGTCAGGCACCTCAAGCACTTCCGGCTGCCGTGGCTGCAAGCCACCATCTTTATTGAAAATGCGCATCTGGTAGACATAAGCCAGGACTTCTGCAACTGCGGCATACAGCGCTTCCGGGATCGCATCGCCCAATTCGGTGTGGGCATAAAGTGCACGTGCCAGCTTGGGAGATTCCAGCACGCTGACTTTATGTTCGGCTGCAATCTCGCGGATTTTCAAGGCAATGGCGTCTGCACCCTTGGCCACAACCACTGGCGCGCGCATGCTGTCATTTTTGTATTGAATGGCGACGGCATAGTGCGTCGGGTTGGTCACTACCACATCCGCATTGGGGATTTCCGCCATCATGCGGCGGCGCGCCATTTCACGTTGCTGCTGACGAATCCTGGCCTTGATCTCGGGGTTGCCTTCTGTTTCCTTGTTCTCCTGACGCACGTCCTGCTTGGTCATTTTGAGCTTGTTGGCGTAACTCCATAATTGGTATGGCACATCTACCGCCGCAATCAGCACCAGGGAACCGGTAATCGCGATCATGGTGACAAGGATGAGATAGGCTGTGCTGGTTAATGCTTCATTTACAGGCAGCAAAGGCAACATCAGCACGTCATCGATTTCAGCCGCCACAACGAAAAAAGCGACCGAACCAACCAATGTGGCTTTGACAACCGCCTTGAAAAATTCCATGGCTGCATTTTTTGAAACCAGGTTCTTAAGACCGCTGAGAGGGTTAAGTTTATTGAACTGCGGAATCAAGGCCTTGCTACTGACATTCCAGCCACCAATCAGCACCGGTGAAGCGATTGCGATGAATACGACCAGGCCCGCCAACGGCAGGAAAGCCCAAAGCAGCTCACCTAAATTTTGCGAGATGTTGACTATCAGCAGGCCGGGCTCAAAAACGAGATCGCGCGTCAAAGTCAAACTGGCCGCCATATTGGCCTTGAGCGCCTGCGTCAGTTGCGTACCGGTTGCCCAGATACCGACCAGCATAGTAAGAAGTACAGATACCGTTGCCAGCTCTTTCGAGCGCGGCACATCGCCATCCTCACGCGCTTTTTCAATACGCTTGGGCGTCGCCTGTTCCGTTTTCTCCAAATCGCTGTCTTCTGCCATACCAGCCCCAATTGATTAAGCCGATCAATTACTCATCGACGGTCTTCCATTGGAACCATTATTGTTGAAGACAGGAATTTCGAATCGGGGGAATAAAAGGGTGAATAGCCCCTTATTGATTCAATACAACATGAACAGGCTGAGTGTGGCCAGCCAGTCTGGCGATTGCCGGAAATCCCAGGCGATCAGGATGAAACCGGCAATACGGGGAGTCGAATCATGGAGACTCGAATCTTAGAGAGTCGAACCATCACGAACCGATCAAGTAAATATTCTTGGGCAACGCCAAAGAATATTTACTTGTTAAAAGCCCAGGCTATCAAGCAGGTCATCGACTTGCTCTTGCCCGCTGACTGCATCCGGCGTTTTCTCCGGTGCAATTTGCGGCCCATTCAGCAAGCTGTCCGATTCTTTTTTGGCAGATGGATTAAAGTCAATCAGCACCTGTACCAGCTGGGTTTCCAGATCCTGCGCCAATTGCGTCACGCGTTTGATGACCTGCCCGGTCAAGTCCTGGAAATCCTGCGCCATCATGATATCCATCAGCTGTTCCTTCGACTGATTGGCGCCCTGTGAAGTCTCATCCAGAAATGCAATCGTGCGCTCGGCCAGCTCATCGTAATCGCTCTTCATGGATGGCGTAGTGAGCAGCTTCTGCCATTCCTGTTTAAGTGCCTGTCCATCGCCATCTATCCTGGATTGAATCGGCAGCGCGATATCGGTCGCATTAAGCACACGTTGCGCCGCCTGTTCCGTCATCCGCACCACATAATTCAGGCGATCGCGGGCATCGGGGATCTCCTGGGTGACTTCCTCCAGGGCTTTATCCAGACCCAGGCCACGCAAACTGTCATGCAATATACGCGTCATGTAGCCGATACGTGCAATCACCTCATCCTTGGCGCCGGAGGCAGGCAGCGCAAGTTCTGCGTTACTCAACTGTGATACCGGTTGTACTTGCATTATCAAGCCCCGATTTTTTCAAATATTTTTGCGAGCTTTTCATCCAGCGTTGCTGCCGTAAACGGCTTGACCACATAACCACTGGCGCCAGCCTGGGCGGCGGCAATGATATTTTCCTTTTTGGCTTCAGCCGTCACCATAAGGACAGGCAAGGAAGATAATTTTGGATCGGCACGAATATGCTGCAGCATTGTGAGCCCGTCCATATTCGGCATATTCCAGTCCGATACGACAAAGTCGTAACTTCCGGCCTGCAACATGGAAAGCCCCATGGCACCATCTTCCGCCTCGTCCACATTGGCGTAACCCAGCTCTTTCAGCAGGTTCTTGACAATACGGCGCATGGTAGAGAAATCATCTACCACCAGAAATTTTGTATTTGGATTTGCCATCTGAAACTCCGTTAAAAACTTGCCATTCCAATGCGGTCACACTGACCGCACAATGACGCATTACACTCTTGTCATCATTATCGGCAAAACCGGCAAAACCTTAAGTCCGAAAAACGGGGATAAAACACCTCTTAATATCTTTTTGAAAGCACGCGTCGCAAGTCGTGCTTTTACCTCAAGCACCGATCAAACCCTGAGCGCGCGGCTGGTATCCAGCGCGAGGTAATTCATGACCCTGGTCGGCAATCCGTCCAATGGCAACACTTCATGCACCCCGCCCCGTGCGATGGCTTCCTTCGGCATGCCGAACACCACGCAACTTGCTTCGTCCTGCGAGAAGTTGTAAGCACCGGCTTCGCGCATCCTGAGCATGCCAGCGGCACCGTCCTTTCCCATGCCGGTCAGTATCACACCGATCGCATTCTTACCGGCATGCAAGGCTGCAGAATCGAACAAGACATCGACTGACGGCTTGTGACGATTGACCGGCGGGGCATCGCTCAGCTCGGTCATGTAATTCGCACCGCTGCGCGTCAACAACAAATGCGCATCGCCCGGGGCAATGTACGCATGGCCCGGCAAGATACGTTCACCGCCTTCCGCCTCTTTCACCGAGATTTTGCACAAGCCATCGAGACGGTTGGCAAAGGATTTTGTAAAGCCGGCAGGCATGTGCTGCGTGATGAGAATGCCCGGGCAATCCGACGGCATTTCCATCAAAAACGATTTGATCGCCTCAGTACCTCCGGTTGAGGCGCCGACAATAATCAGCTTCTCGCTACTGAGCAGGCGGTTGCCTAATGACGGCAAGACGACAGACTTGTTATGCGCTGCAGGCCTGGTCTGGATGCGCGCTTTGGAGGCGATACGAATTTTGTCGGTAATCATATCGGTGTACTCGCGCATGCCGTCGGCAATCGACAACTTGGGCTTGGTGACAAAATCAATCGCACCCAGCTCCAGGGCGCGCATGGTGACTTCAGAACCCTTTTCCGTCAGCGAAGAGACCATCACCACGGGCATGGGACGCAGGCGCATGAGCTTTTCCAGGAACTCCAGGCCATCCATTTTCGGCATTTCCACATCCAGCGTAAGCACATCCGGGTTGTGTTGCTTGATCAGTTCGCGCGCAATCAAGGGGTCCGGCGCAGCTGCCACGACTTGCATATCCGGCTGGCTATTGATAATTTCGGTCATCAGGCTGCGTATCAACGCAGAATCATCGACGATTAGGACTTTGGTTTTTATCATTACATCCTCTGCTTCTGATTATTAGGAAAACGCTGATTAAATGAGCGAGCGAGATAAAGTGCCACCGCAAGGGTCATGTCCGTCAAGCCGAGCTGCCTTGGCGGCCGACTTGACGCCACAACCGCAAGGGTTGTGTCCGCCAAGTGCCCGCTTCTGCATCGCGACCTTGACGCCATAATTCGCCCGCGCAGCCATTTAATCAGCGTTTCTTTAGAACAATTCAACCTCACCCGCCACGGTATTCGTAGTAAGCCGGCTGGCGTAACTTTGCTCACGCTTGACGATAGTACTGTTGTGCATTTGCCTGAGTTTCTTCACCAGGACACGGCCGGTTGCGGGGAAGAAATACACCTTGCGCGGGTAGATATCATTGAGGTCTTCCCCGACGATCTTGATATTCTCTGCCGCCAGGAAGTCTTTGACGAACTGCGCATTGCGTTCACCAACATTGGTCGTGGCGAACGCCCTCAAGACATTGCCGCCGCCGAAAATCTTGGCTTCGAGGTTCTGGCGGCGCGCGCCGCTTTTGAGCAACTGGTTGATCAGCACTTCCATCGCATAGACGCCATAACGCATGGATGCCGAGACCACGCTATCGTCACCGCCGCTATCCGGCAGCATGAAATGGTTCATGCCGCCCATGCCGCTGACTTTGTCCCGGATGCAGGCAGAGACGCATGAGCCGAGCACGGTAACAATCAGCATGTCTTTATCGGTGCAATAATATTCGCCGGGCAAAATCTTGGCGGCCTCGCAATCGAATGTGCGGTCGTAATAAAGATTGCTCGACAGTTCTTCTTCGTAACCCCGGCTCATAGTCTGCCATTTACCGCTATTCAGGATGAACCTTGTTAAGTTCATAGACAGTCTTGCCCCTGAGCCGGAACGCCTTGCTTATATAAAGGAAGTTCTCGGAATGGCCTCCAAACAACAGGGCATCCGGCTTCATCATGGGTGCAAACCGGTTGAGTATGGTGCTCTGCGTTTGCTTGTCGAAGTAGATCATGACATTGCGGCAGAAAATCACATCGAACTGGCCGTTCACAGGCCATTCCGGCGCGAGCAGGTTCAGCGGCTTGAAGGTAACCATGGAACGCAATTCATTGCGCACCCTGACCTGGCCCGCCTTGTCACCAGTGCCTTTCTGGAAGAAACGCTTCAGCCGTTGCTCGGAAAGTTTATCCACCCGCTCCCACGGGTAAACGCCACGTTCGGCAGTGGCCAGCACATTGGTGTCGATATCCGTCGCGATGATCTCGACCGGCGGTTTCAAGGTATTAAAAGCTTCGCAGGCCGTCATGGCGATGGTGTAGGGTTCCTCACCGGTAGAAGCAGCTGAGCACCAGATCGAAATCGGTTTTTTGATCTTGAGTAAATGTTCGGCAAGAATCGGAAAGTGATGCGCTTCACGGAAAAATGATGTGAGGTTGGTGGTCAGGGCATTGGTGAAAGCCTCCCACTCTGCGGCATCCTCCGATGTCTCGAGCCGGTCCAGGTATTCATCAAAAGAGCGCAGCTCAACTGCACGCAACCTTCTGGCAACACGGCTATAGACCATATCGCGCTTGGCATCGGACAGGGAAATACCCGCGCGCTGGTAAATCAGTTTGCGAACGCGCTGAAAATCCCGCTCAGTGAAGTCAAATTCGCGGTCAGAAATATTTTCTTCTTTCCGGGCCAGCATATGCGATTCCCGATCCATCCTTGTAGTTAAAACAGTCCGGGCTGAGCCGTCACCCGTAGCTTGATTAAAGTTATGCACAAGATCGCTCAAAACTCTTCCCAATCGCCATTGTCAGTCCCGGTTTTTACCAACTTGCCCGGTGCCACAGATACCCCGGATTCGATCCTTGCCTGCATGGCATGAATCGCCTGCACCGTCCGATTGGAATTCCTCGAGAAATCCGCACCCAGAAGTTTCTTTGCTTCATCGATCTGGCTGCACTCAACGGCCTCTACGATTGCACCCACACTCTTGTGGAATTCAGCATGCACTTGGCGCAAATCCCGGTATTCTGGCAACGAGCCATACCTTAGCGCATCGCCATAAATCCACTTGCCCAGATCGCACTTGTCGTCACATGAAACTACAGAAGCATCAAGACGCTCCCGGGAGCGTCCATGCATGTAATCGACCAGGCGCATCTTCCATTTGGCATGCGCCTGCTCGGCTTCCTTGAACGAGAATTTCTTCACGGCAACGGATTTGCCAGTAACGACATTCAGGTTGCGTTTTCCTGCAGCGCCTGTTGATTCGCCACCCAGTTTGAACACGCCAACAGCGGCATTCATTTCCTCGGCCTGTTCCATCAGGGATTCGGCGGCAGCGGCAGCTTGCTCAACCAGGGCGGCATTCTGTTGCGTGACTTCGTCCATCTGGGTCACGGCGCTGTTGACCTGGTCGATGCCGGAGCTCTGTTCG
>PHCD01000085.1 GCA_002842135.1 Betaproteobacteria bacterium HGW-Betaproteobacteria-8
ACCTTTGGAGGCGATCAGTGCGAGTTTTTTGGCCATGATGTGTTATCCGGCGCCGTTCAGGCGGCGCGTTTCCTGATGTGAAATACGGTTTCGCTTTCCAATTGTTCCATTGAAAGCAGTTCGTGACCGGTCTGCTTGCAGAAAGCCTGAAAATCCTTGATCGCTCCAGGGTCGGTCGTCATGACTTTTAACACCTGGCCGGTTTCGATTTCAGCCAGGCCCTTCTTGCAGCGCAGGATGGGCAGGGGGCAGTTGAGACCGCGTGCATCTAGTTCTTTATCGAAATCCATGAGAGTGCCTGTATTTATAAATGAATAACTGAAATTTTAGCAGCAAACGAAAAGGCAGGTTTACTTTTGGCCGAATGGCAGGTCGGCCTTGCCCCAGGCAAGTACGCCGCCACGCAGGTTGTAAACATTCTTACGGCCTTTGTTGACGATGAAGGCTGCCGCCTGCGCAGAGCGCAGGCCGCTGTAGCAATAGAATACCAGGGCATCGTCACCATTCAGCGATTCGTACTTGAGTGGCAGCAGCGCAAGCGGAATGTGCGCTGCACCGGGAATCATGCCTCTGGCGACCTCATCATCATTGCGTACATCCACCAACTGTATTTTGCTGCTTGCCAGCATGCTTTGCAAATCGCCGACTTCGATTTCTATATAACCTGACATCAGGGATTACCTATTGGAAAGACGATAATCTGTGATTTTATACGAATGTACCAGGCAGTAACTTAGAGTGAGTGGAATATTCCAACTTTCAACTGGTATGAGTGGAAGGGAGCAGGTCATACTAGTTACTAAAAATAAACCTCGTAAATTGAGATACACGTCCAGCTTTATTCTATATAGCATTGCTTTCAATGTTTTATTCTGTAGAATAAAATATATATGGGAAAGGAGGATGGTGAAATGAGTAACCTTGCATTGGAACGGGCCTCTAATCGTTCAAGGGTATTAAGTCAGGCTGTTGTAGAGGCTTCAAAACGTTTGAAAGTAACCTCAACCGATCTGGGCGCTATTCTTGGATTTAGTCAGCCCACATCATCCCGGCTACTTAATCAGAGATATGCCATTCAAGAGCGTAGTAAGGAGTGGGAGCTGTCCGCTCATTTTGTACGGTTATACCGCTCATTGTCATCTCTGGTTGGAGGGGATGATGAATTGGCAAAAGATTGGCTCACCTCGCCGAATAATGCATTCAATAAACAAACACCTATAAACTTTATCAAGCGAGTTGACGGTCTAATCTATGCCTGCGAATACTTGGACGCCCAACGCTCTATCGTCTGAGGCGAGGCCTTGGCAAGGCTCAGGGTGGCGTGCCGTGGAAGCGCAACACAAAGTGTCAACGATGGCGCTTGCGCTTGGCGATCTCAACGATCAGTCCACATTGGAAAGTATCCTGGAAGAGGTTAAGCCTTTACTTCCTACAGAGGCAGAAGGCTTGCATTGGTTATTGTCTACACCCTTCCGGTATTTTCCTCTGCCCGGCGGGTCAAGATTTCGCAAGCGGGATGAGCCCGGTGTTTTCTATGGCGCTGACGACCGGCAAACAGCATGTGCTGAAGTTGGCTTTTGGCGGTGGAATTTCTGGATGGCCAGTGAAGGTTTGCGGAATAAGGCAAAGTCTGTACAACTTACACTATTTGAATTTCACGCAGGTACCCGACAAGCCATTGATCTATCACGGCCCCCGCTTTCCGCTGATCGCAACTTGTGGGTCAATCCTGCAAGTTACGACGCTACACAAGCACTTGCGTTGAACGCCAGAAAAGCCGGTATCGAATTGATTCGATATGAATCAGTAAGGAACCCAGGAGGCATGTGCCTGGCAATCCTGACTCCGCAGATGTTTAAAAATGTGAGAGATCCCTACCGTAATAATCAACAGACCTGGACTCTGCATATTCAGCCGCCAAATCGCATTACCTGGCAAAGAGAATTGAACAACGAGAGCTTTTCATTCGAGTTTAAATGAACTGTAGAACCCATAAACTGGGCAAGCGAGCGGATTATGGGTGCGGTGTTTTTGGGCTGATTCGGTATGATGGAAATCGGATGTAGAAATGAAAACGGCCACCAGAAAGGTAGCCGATGAATACTTTGGTGGCCAGGGGCGGAATCGAACCGTCGACACGCGGATTTTCAATCCGCTGCTCTACCAACTGAGCTACCTGGCCATCATTACGAGCCTTTGAGCTCTCGCAAGAGAGGCGCATTATAGCAAACTAATTCGATTCGTGTCATGTGCCGATAAAAGAAGTTTGCTTTGGTCGAAGTAGTTCAAAAAATGCCCCCGCTCGCGTATGCTCGCATGTCTTAATCAGGTTTTTCAGGCATGAATCTCAATATCACAGTTCCGGACAGCAGCTTGATCCACGCCTTGCAGGCAAAGATAGACCAGAAGACCAAGCCCTTGGGAGCCTTGGGTCGGCTGGAATCATTGGCGCTGCAGATTGGCCTGGTGCAGGGCAGTCTGTCGCCGCAATTGAACAAGCCGGTGGTCATGGTGTTTGCCGGCGATCACGGCATTGTCGAGGCGGGTGTCAGCCCTTATCCGCAGGCGGTGACGCAGCAGATGGTGATGAACTTCCTGGCTGGCGGTGCTGGCGTCAATGTGTTCGCCCGGCAGCAAGGCATGCAGGTGCACGTGGTCGATGCCGGGGTGAATCATGTGTTCGCGCCGCACCCGCAGTTGATCGATGCCAAGGTGGCGATGGGTACGCGCAACTTTGCCAGGCAATCTGCCATGACGGCAGGCCAGTGCCAACAGGCAATGGAGGCGGGTGCGCGGCTGGTAGCGCAGGAGGTGGCGGCCGGCAGCAATGTGCTGGTGTTCGGCGAGATGGGTATCGGTAATACGTCTTCGGCTGCAGCCTTGATGGCGGTGCTGTGCGATCTTCCGGTGCGTGACTGCGTCGGCCGCGGCACCGGGCTGGATGATGCCGGTTTGCAGCACAAGGCGGCTGTTATCGAGCAAGCCATCAAGTTGCATCAAAACCTCGATACGCCGTTAAAGGTTCTGGCCACATTCGGCGGCTTTGAAATTGCCATGATGGCAGGGGCAATGCTGGCGGCCGCGCAGCACCGCTGCCTGATTCTGGTGGATGGCTTTATCGCGATCACAGCCTTGCTGGTGGCCAGCAGGTTGCAGCCTGCGATCATGCATTATTGCGTGTTCGGCCACTGTTCCGACGAGGCCGGACATGCGGCCTTGTTGCAGCACCTCAAGGCCAGACCCTTGCTGCAGCTCGGCATGCGTCTGGGTGAAGGCACGGGAGCGGTGCTGGCTTATCCGCTGTTGCAGGCCGCCGTCAATTTCCTCAACGACATGGCTTCTTTTGAATCTGCCCATGTTTCGGGCAGGGCAGATTAAATATGCAACGCTTGTTCCGACAGTGGCGTTTGCTCAAGACTGCGCTGGTGTTCTTCACCCGTGTGCCGCTGCAACTCCGCGATTATGACGAGGCTGATCTGGCAAGATCAACGCGCTATTTCCCGCTGGTCGGTATTCTGGTCGGTGCTTTCGGTGCGCTGGTGTTCTGGTTGAGCGATTTCGTGTTGCCGCTCGAACTTGCCGTTCTGCTGAGTATGGTTGCCACCATACTCCTGACTGGTGCATTCCATGAGGACGGCTTGTCCGATGCGGTGGATGGCCTCGGTGGTGGCTGGGAGAAAGAGCAAGTGCTGACGATCATGACCGATTCGCGGGTCGGCAGTTACGGTGCGATTGCCATCGTGCTGGCACTGCTGATCAAGTTACAGGCGCTCAGTCATCATCCGGCAATCTTGATACCGCTTGCCCTGATTGCGGGCCACGCGCTCAGCCGTTTTTGCGCTACGCTGGTCATCGCCACCCAACATTACGTCAAGCACGAGGGCAAATCCAAGCCGCTGGCAACACGGATCACGTCCGTGGAGTTGCTGATTGCTGCATTTTTTGGGCTGTTGCCGCTGGCTTTTCTTGAAGTACAGATGCTACTGGCGTTGGCGCCGGTTGGGCTGGTCTGGCTCTGGTTCAGCGCCAAAATCAGGGCGCGTATTGGCGGTTATACCGGTGACTGCCTCGGCGCCATGCAGCAGTTGACGGAAATCGCGTTTTACCTCGGGTTGCTGGCCAGTGTCGCCATGTTTGCCCGTTTGTAAGCATTGCACCATGAAAATCACCCTGATACGCCATACCACCCTCAATGTCGCGCCGCACATCTGCTACGGCCAGAGCGATGTCGAGGTGTCAGCAAGTTTCGAGATGGAATCGCAGGCGCTGCTGCAGAAATTGCGCAGTCATGAGTTCGATGCGGTCTATGCCAGCCCTTTGCGGCGCTGTCATCAGCTGGCGCAGGCCTTGTGTGCGGAAGATGGCCTGAAGGTTGCGGCTGATGAAATCCGGCTGGACGAGCGGCTGAAGGAGCTGAATTTCGGCGATTGGGAAATGCGTCCGTGGGATGCGATTCCGCGCGAACCGTTTGATCGCTGGGCGAGTGATTACGCCAATCTGGCACCGCCGAACGGCGAAACTTTCACCGAGCTGCATGCCCGTGCCAAAAAATTTGTGGAGGATGTGAGCAATCACTACCAAGGCAAGAATCTGCTGGTGGTGACGCACGGCGGCCTGATCCGCGCCCTCATCGCCGAGACCCTGAACCTGCCGTTGAAACGCCTGTTCCGCATCGCCATCGATCACGGTAGCGTGACAGAGTTGGAGTTCAAGGGCGAGGTGCCGAAAGTGCTTCGCATCAACGCCTAGCTCTCAATAAATATCAATTAGCCACAGAGAGCACAGAGAAAACCAACTACAAAAACTTTGATTTAACCGCCAATAAAAACGGATAAATCCCATCTCAAACCATCAGCATTTCTACAGATATTCTCCCTCTGTGTTCTCTGTGAACTTTGTGGCAAATCAATTCTGAAGCGCATCGCGCAATCGATCCCATGCATTTTCCGGCGGCAGGCCGAATCTCAATGCCGGTACATCCGGAAACAGTCGCACCCAGATGCCTTGTCTTGCCAAGTGCTGATGCCATGCTGCAGCTTGTGGCATGACTACAAACTGGAATAGCGTAGTGCCGCCTGTCGGTTGCAGGCTGTGTTGGGCGAGCAGGTCGGCGAGTCGCCGGCTATCGTTAAGTAGCTGTTGTCTGGTGCCTTGTTGCCAAGCCTGGTCTTCGAGTGCCGTTTTGGCTGCATGGCGGCTCGGGCCGGCGACGGACCACGGGCCGATGATCTCTTGCGCCGCTTGCAGCATGGCTTCTGCCGCCAGCAGAAAGCCGACCCGCGCACCGGCGAGTCCGAAGAATTTGCCGAGCGAGCGTAATACGAACAAACCTTCCTGATTGGCATGTTGTGCGATGCTGCCATCCGGAGTGGCATCCATGAAGGCCTCGTCGATGATGAGCCAGCCGCCGCGCTGTGCCAACTCGGCGTGCCACTCCAATAGTTGCTCTGTTGTAAAACGGGTCCCGGTCGGGTTGTTGGGATTACACAGCAGGAGCACATCCGCCTGCTGAAGAATGGCTTGATCCGGGCCGGTATCGAATCGTATTACTTCATGTCCGTGGCGTTGCCAGGCTTTGGCGTGTTCCTGATACATCAGCCGTGGCATGGCGACTTTTGCCGATTTGTTGAAGCGGCTGCCGGCTCTCAATTGCGGCAATACCTGCAGTGCGGCCTGCGAGCCGGCAGTCGGCAATGCAAAGCGGCAGCCGTAGTAGGCGCAAGCGGTCTCGACCAGCCCGTCATTTTCCAGCGGTAATCTTTGCCAAGCCTCTGGCGGAATTACTGTAATCGGGTAGCCATGCGGGTTGATGCCTGTGGAAAGGTCGAGCCAGTCTCCCAGCGCAATGCCGTATTGCTGCGATGCCGCCGCCAGGTTGCCGCCGTGTTCAAGCATGATAGATGCCGACGATCAGTAAAAATACCGCAAGCCAGAGATAGACGCCATGCCGCACCAGTTTGAGGGCACGTTCGATGTCGCTGGCAAGCGGTTGTTTGTCTGAACCCAGTTGCGGACGTTGATGCCACTCGCCCTGATAGCGGGCGGCACTGCCCAGTTTGATGTCCAGCGCCCCGGCACCGGCAGCCATGACCGGCCCGGCGTTGGGGCTATCCCACAGCGGCGCCTGACTGGCCCAGCAGCGTAATGCGGTGCGGGTCTTGCCGAGCAGGGCATAAGTCAGCGCGGTTAGCCTGGCCGGGATGTAATTCAACACGTCATCGAGCCGGGCTGCCGTCCAGCCGAAATAGTAAAGACGCGGGGTTTTATAGCCCCACATGGCATCCATGGTGTTCACCAGCCTGAACAGCAGCGCACCGGTACCGCCCAGCACGAAGAACCAGAACAGCGCGCCAAACACGCCGTCATTGCCGTTTTCCAGCACGGATTCGATGGTGGCGGGCACCGGTTCGATGGCGGCAGAATCCCGGCTCACCATCCAGGATGCGGCGATCCTGGCCTGCGTGTCGTCATTGTTATCCAGCGCCCGTGTAACGGCACGAGCATGCTGGTGCAGGCTTTTGTGGCCGAGAGCGAAGTAAAGCAGCAGAATGTTGGCAACGATGCCGAACAGCTGCAGATTGCAGAGCCACCAGGCCAGCAAAACGAAGGGGCTGAGCAGTAATAGCAAGGCAAGGCTGCCGGTCAGGCGCTGGATTGACTTGGCCTGATGCCGGGCCGGATTCAGCCATGCTTCAAGCCGGTTCGCCAGCCAGCCGAAGCCGATCAGCGGATGATAACGGCGCGGCTCGCCCAGCACGTAGTCCAGCGCAACGGCGACGAGGGCCATGGCGGGCATTATGAGATAATCGGGATATGAAAACATTGATGATTCAGGGCACGACTTCGGATGCGGGTAAGAGTACGCTCGTTGCTGGAATATGCCGGGTATTGTACCGCAGGGGCGTCAAAGTCGCCCCGTTCAAACCGCAGAACATGGCCCTG
>PHCD01000287.1 GCA_002842135.1 Betaproteobacteria bacterium HGW-Betaproteobacteria-8
CTCGGCATCTTCGGCAAGCTGGTCAAATCGGATACGGTGTTACGCCATCTGGATCGGGTGGAGATCTACCGGCCGCTGATCGCAGACCCAAAAGAGGTGCGGCGACAACGCGCTGCCGAGGGCAAGGTCATGAAGAAGGGTGGCGGCTCCGCCGAAGGCGAAGCCTGACCATAGGCAGCTATGGCTACCACTATTGCCCTGCCGCTCTTGCTTAGTCACAAAATTCGGCAATTTCCTTGCGCGCCTGTTCTGCACCCTTGGCTAGGGCCTCATCATCCAGATATTCACGCTCGCCCTGCTCGGTCATGCGGCTGATTCTGCCGCCCTGAGTGTATGTCTGCAGATTGGCCCGTGCAGTTGAGCAATTCTGTGCTCGAATCTTCTTGTTCTCTTCCTCCACCCGCTGTTTTTCCTTGAGTTGTTCAGGGGTCTCCTGCGGTTTGGCTTCGGCATTCCCGGGCTGTGCCGGCGTCGCAGGCTTTGTCTCGGTATCAGCCGCATCGGCTGCAGGCTTGGCCGCAGCAGGTTTCCTGCTGCCCAGAGACTCATAAGGTACAGCTCCCTGCGGCGGAGTATCCGAGTATCGCGTGACGCCGTCCTTGTCCTTCCACTTGTAGATGGCGGCATTCGCCATCTGCGGCGCTGCCAGCATCAAAGCCAAGGTTAACAGAGCGAATTTGTTCATTACGGTATCTTTCCTGAAGCCGGTTGATTTATGTGAACATTAAGTCGCTTCATGACTGCCGTCAATGCATAAGACCAATCCTGTTTAACGCATTGACTTGAATGATTAACTCAAGTTTGAGATTTACCAGAATTCGTCCAAACTGCTCTTACTTTTGATGATGTACTGCTGGTCCCAGCTCATTCGAATGTACTCCCGCGCGAAGTTGATCTCGCCACCCAATTTACCCGCTCTATCCGCCTGAACATACCATTGGCATCAGCTGCCATGGATACCGTGACGGAAGCGCCACTGGCGATTGCCCTGGCTCAGGAAGGCGGTATCGGCATTATTCACAAGAACATGGTGATCGCCGATCAGGCCTACCATGTCTCCCGCGTCAAGCGTTTTGAATCAGGCGTCGTGCATGACCCCGTGACCATACACCCGCAAATGACGGTACGCGACGTGTTGGCATTGACCCAAAAATACAGAATCTCAGGCCTGCCTGTTGTCGATGACGGCAAGGTGGTCGGCATTGTCACCAACCGCGATCTGCGGTTCGAATCCAACCTGGATCAATCCATCGTCCACATCATGACCCCACGCGACCGTCTGGTCACCGTGCGCGAAGGCGCCAGCCGCGAAGAAGCCATGCAGTTGATGCACAAACACCGTCTGGAGCGCGTGCTGGTCATCAACGACGCCTTTGAACTGAAGGGTCTGATTACCGTCAAGGATATCCAGAAATCCAGCGACCACCCGAATGCCTGCAA
>PHCD01000003.1 GCA_002842135.1 Betaproteobacteria bacterium HGW-Betaproteobacteria-8
GGGTCAACTCACCCAGGCTGTGGTCTATGATCCGAATCGCAACGACCTGTTCACTGCGACCAAGGGCCGCGGTGCATTTCTCAATGATCGCCGCATCCGTGTCACCAACCGCTTGAAATTGCAGGAATCGATCATCGGCACTGGCTTCCCGTTCCGTGACTTTACGCATCTCGATGCCTATCTCGCCATGTTCAAGGATATGGTGAAGAAGACCTCGGGCATCCGCCGTCCTGGTTCCGCTGCGCTGGATCTGGCCTATGTCGCAGCTGGCTGGTATGACGGTTTCTGGGAGATCGGCCTGTCCAAGTGGGATATTGCTGCCGGTGCACTGCTGGTACAGGAGGCGGGCGGTATCGTCGGCGATTTTGAAGGCAATGAGAGCTGGATCGACAGCGGCAACATCGTCGCCGCCAATCCCAAGGTATTTGCGCAGATTTTGCAAACCATCACGCCGCACCTGACACCGGAACTGAAATCACCGACCCAGAGCTAGACCTCCTTGAACGACGACAGCCTGCAACAGCATACGCCCATGATGCGCCAGTACTGGGGCATCAAGGCGCAATACCCGGATATGCTGCTGTTTTACCGCATGGGCGACTTTTACGAGTTGTTTCATGAGGATGCGGAAAAGGCAGCGCGTCTGCTGGGCATCACGCTGACCAAACGCGGCAGTTCCAATGGCGAGCCGATCAGGATGGCTGGCGTGCCGTATCACGCTGCCGAACAGTATCTGGCCAAGCTGGCCAAAATGGGCGAGGCGGTCGCCATCTGTGAGCAGGTCGGCGATCCGGCCAAGTCCAAGGGGCCGGTCGAGCGCCAAGTCACCCGCATACTGACGCCGGGTACGCTGACCGACAGCGCGTTGTTAGATGAGTCGCGCGATAACCTGTTGATGGCCATAGCCCCCGGTGATGGACTGCTGGGTCTGGCCCGCTTCAACCTGGCTTCCGGTCAGTTCGTGTTGAATGAGATCGCTCCCGGTTTGCTGGCACAGGAGCTGCAGCGTATTGCCCCGGCGGAGCTGTTGCTGGCGGACGATTTCTCGCATGCGGCAATCGATGCCATTAAATGCAGCAAGAAGCGGCTCGCGCCCTGGCAGTTTGATGCCGATTCTGCCCTGCAAACCCTCATCAAGCAGTTTGAAACCCATGATCTTGCCGGTTTCGGCGCTGGCGACCTGACGGCAGCCGTGGCCGCAGCCGGCGCCTTGCTGGATTACGTCAAGCATACCCAGCGCACGACGCTGCCGCATATCACCAGTTTGCAGGTAGAGCAGAGCCAGGATTACATCCAGCTCGATGCCGCTACCCGCCGCAACCTGGAAATCGATCAGACCCTGCAGGGTGAAGCCAAGCCTACACTGTATTCCTTGCTGGACACGACGCGGACTGCGATGGGTGCGCGTCTGTTGCGGCACTGGCTGCATCACCCGTTGCGCGATGTGCAGGCCATCAATGACCGACAGCAAGCGGTTGCAGCAATGCTCGGCTCGGATTATCAGGCGCTCCGGGTGCTGTTATCCGAGGTGGGCGATATCGAGCGCATCAGTGCGCGTATCGCGTTGAAAACGGCACGGCCGCGCGATTTGTCAGGCTTGCGCGACAGCCTGCAGCAACTGCTTCTGTTGCAAGCGGCGGTGCAGCCAGATGCCCCGCTGTTGCAGCGATTGGCTGCCGGGTTGTACCCACCACAGGCCGTTATTTCATTGTTGCAGGCGGCGATCAGGCAGGAGCCGGCATCGGTACTGCGCGAAGGCGGCGTCATTGCTGACGGCTATGATACCGAGTTGGATGAACTGCGTGGCCTGCAGACCAACCATGGTGATTTTCTGTTGCAATTCGAAGCGCAGGAAAAGGAGCGCAGCGGTATCGCCAACCTGAAGGTCGAATATAACAGCGTGCACGGCTTCTATATCGAGATCAGCCGCGCACAGGCAGAGAATGCGCCGCCTGAATACAGGCGCCGGCAGACCCTGAAGAATGTAGAGCGCTTCATCACGCCTGAATTGAAAGCTTTTGAAGACAAGGTACTTTCCGCCAATGAGCGTGCGCTGAGCCGCGAAAAAGCGCTGTATGAGGAGGTTCTGCAAGCCTTGCTGCCGCATATCCCGGACCTGCAGCGCAATGCCTCTGCCGTGGCGCAACTGGATGTTTTAAGCACTTTCGCCGAACGGGCAGAGGCCTTGAACTATGTCGCGCCGGAGTTTAGTCAGGAGGCCGGTCTGGAAATCGCGGGCGGCCGTCACCCGGTCGTGGAGCAGATCGCGCAGCCGTTCATTGCCAACGATGTCGCACTTAGCCCCTATCGCCAGCTGTTGCTGATTACCGGGCCCAATATGGGGGGTAAATCGACTTTCATGCGGCAGACCGCATTGATCGTCCTGCTGGCGCATTGCGGTTGCTACGTGCCTGCGGTTTCTGCGCGCATAGGCACGATAGACCGTATCTTTACGCGCATCGGCGCTTCTGACGATCTGGCCGGTGGCCGTTCGACCTTCATGGTGGAAATGACCGAGACAGCCAATATTCTGCACAACGCGACGCAACACAGCCTGGTGTTGCTGGACGAGATCGGTCGCGGTACCTCGACCTTCGATGGCTTGTCGCTGGCGTGGGCGGTCGCGCGTCAGTTGCTGGAGAAGAATCGCAGCTATACCTTGTTTGCCACACATTATTTCGAGTTGACGCGCATTGTCGAGGAATTCAAGCAGGCGGCCAATGTGCACCTCGATGCGGTCGAGCATGGCAAGGGCATTGTCTTTCTGCATCGGGTGGAAGAGGGGCCGGCCAGCCAGAGTTATGGCTTGCAAGTCGCCCAGCTGGCAGGCATCCCTAAATCAGTGGTGGCCATGGCCAAACGCAAGCTGGCGCAACTGGAGCAGCAGAATATCCAGGCTGGACCCCAGGGCGATATGTTCGCCGAACCCGAGACTCCAAACGACGTACCCCAACACCCTGCGGTGACGGAACTGGAAACGATAGAGCCGGATGAACTGACGCCGCGCCAAGCACTGGAAGTGCTATATCAGCTGAAAAAACTGATATAGCGCCTGAATTGAAATCGGCTGACGGTCATCATGATGACTTGTCAGCCGATTTGACTCTAATGTAGAAGAGTTACTGCAGGTGAACCGGATTTAGTGGTGATGATGACCGCCTGCGCCATGTACATGGCCATGCTCGACTTCTTCCTTGACTGCGCTGCGAACGCCAGTCACTGTGGCTTTGAACAGAACACGTTCACCAGCCCAGGGGTGGTTGCCGTCAACAATGACCTTGCCGTCCTGGATATCGGTGATGGTGTAAAGAATTACTTCGCCGGACTCGTCCTCACCTTCGAATTGCATGCCCACTTTCAGTTCTTCCGTAGGGAATGCAGAAGCTGGTTCTATCTGAACCAATTCTTCATCGTAATCGCCGAATGCGTCTGCCGGTTCCAGGCCGATCTCGATGCTGTCGCCGACAGACTTGCCGTGCAGTTCTTCCTCAACACGCGGGAAAATATTGTCATATCCGCCATGCAGGTAGCTAACAGGTTCCGCGCTTGATTCAAGCACATTGCCTTCGCTATCGCGGAGTTCGTAAGTCATTGAAACAACTGTATTCATGGCAATTTGCATGATAAAGGTACCTTCATTAGATTGATTTAATAATATTCAGCACTTCGTGGGCGTGTCCTTTTGCGGCAACGCCATACAGGCAGTGGTGTATTTTACCCTCAGGATTGATGATGAAGGTCGATCGCAATATACCCATTTTGCGGGCACCATCAATTTCTTTTTCCTGCCAGACCCCATATTTGTCGCATACCTTGCCTTCTTCGTCAGAAACCAGCTGAATGCTCAGGCCATGTTTGTCGCGAAAGCTGGCATGCGTGATGCAGTCATCCTTGCTGACCCCAATTACCACCGTATTGAATTTTGCAAACTCTTCTTCGAGATCACTGAATTCAATGGCTTCGACAGTGCAGCCTGGAGTGTCATCTTTAGGGTAAAAATAGAGCACCACATTCCTGCCGCGTAATCTGGAAAGCTTGAACATTTCCATATCGGCATCAGGCATCGAAAAGTCGGGGGCGAGGTCGCCAGTCTGCAACATAAGGGGATTTACCGAATGACGATGATTCGATTTTAACCTATTTCTATTAGCGGATTGCAATGCGCTATTATGTCACGATGAAAAAATCCCAGAAAAATCCAGTGCAATCTGCAACACAGAAAGTCCTGCTGGGCGGTATCTCGCCCAAACAGTTCCTGAAAGAATACTGGCAGAAAAAGCCCTTGCTGATACGTCAAGCCATCCCTGGTTTTAATGGGATTCTGGATGCAAACGAACTTGCCGGCCTGGCTTGTGAGGAGGATGCACAGTCACGCCTAATACGATTTTCCCGTGGCAAATGGCTGCTTGAAAACGGACCTTTTGCCGAAGAGCGATTCTCCCGGCTGCCGAAGACAAACTGGACCTTGCTGGTGCAGGGTGTCAATCACCATCTGCCTGAAGCGGCGGAGCTGTTGCAGTTGTTCAATTTTATTCCGCATGCACGGCTGGATGACCTGATGGTCAGCTATGCGCCGGATGGTGGCGGCGTAGGCCCTCATTTTGATTCCTATGATGTGTTTTTATTGCAGGGGCTCGGCCAGCGTCGCTGGCGCATCAGTTCCCAGACGGACTTGTCTCTGGTCGAAGGCGCACCACTGAGGATTCTGCAGAATTTTGATACGGCGCAGGAATATCTGCTGGAGGCTGGCGATATGTTGTATCTGCCGCCGCACCTTGCCCATTGGGGTATTGCAGTTGGTGAGTGCATGACCTATTCGATCGGCTTCAGGGCGCCGTCGGCACAGGAGCTGGCAACCCAGTTTCTTGGCTATTTGCAGGAAAATATTGCACTTCAAGGCATGTATAGCGATCGTAATCTGGCATTGCAGAAACATCCCGCGGAGATCAGTGAGGATATGGTCAAGCGCGTCTATGCCGGTTTGAAGAAAGTGCGCTGGAACAAGCATATGGTTGGCGAGTTCCTGGCTCAGTATCTTTCCGAACCCAAACCCCATATTGTGTTTAGTGCGCCACCAGAGGTGACGATGAAGCACTTTCAAAAAACCATTCTCGCCAAAGGTTTGAGGCTGGATCTGAAAACCCAGGCGTTGTTCTTTGATAAATCGGTTTTCCTCAATGGTGAGCGTGTAGAAATGCAGGATGGCTGGACGGCATGTCTCCAGTACCTGGCGGATTATAGAAACCTGCCCGCCGACAGGCTGACAGGACAGGACGCCAATCTGCTGGGACTGTTTTATAGCTGGTATCAATCCGGTTATTTGCATTGCAATCAGGGCTAGGCGGCGACAGGAGCTTAATCAATGAGCGATAACTATGAACTGATACCGAACCAGGTGGTGTTGGGTGAACGCAATTACGAAGCGGCAACTGCGTTGATGTTGGCAAATGCGCAACGTGAATTGAAGATATTCGATCCTGACCTCAGCCGCGGCGCCTACCAGAGTTTGCAGGTGTATGACTTGCTGCAAAATTTTCTGGCGAGAGACAAGCTCAATCACCTGACCATTATTTTGCATGACAGCAGTTTTTTCAGTACACGATGCCCCCGGTTGATTGAGCTGATGAAGCGATATACCCACGCCATCACCGTTTACCTGACGGATGAACAGGGGATGGTGGCGCAAGACGCCTTTGTATTGGCGGATCGTGGTGACTATTTGCACCGCTTTCATGTCGACCATGCCAGGTTCAAGTACTCTCAGGGCGATGAAGTGGCGGCGCGACCATTGCACGAACGTTTCGATCAATTGCTGGAAGTTACGCATTCCAGGTTGAGTATCGGTGCGGTAGGCTTGTAATGAAGCGGCCCTCTGCTCTCATCTTTGTTGTTTTTCTGTTGTTGGGTATCGCGCTCCAGACCGCAGTCAAAGCTGCTGACCAGTTCAAGATCATTACATTGCAGCATCGTTTTGCGCAGGATATCTTGCCCATGATCGAGCCACTGCTTGGTCCTGATGAAGCAGCCCGGGCAATCGACAATCATCTCGTGGTCAGTGCCAGTGCCGATCGGCTAGTGCAGATAGAAGCGCTGGTAAAACAACTGGATGTGGCGCGGAAGAATGTCAGGATCACTGTCAGCCATTCTGCGGGCAATGAATCGCAGCGGCTTGGAGTCGGTGCTACTGGCAGGGGGCGAGTTGGCGATGTTGAAATCGCGCTTCCACGCAACGCCAGGGAGGGCGTCAATATTGATCTTTATGACAGCAGTGTGCACAGTGAAGGCAGCGGCACGGAGTTTTTGAGTGTGGTCGATGGTGAACGTGCATTCATTCGTGTCGGCCAATCCATACCTTATACGCAGCAATGGGTGGTGCTGACCAGGCGTTATGTCCATGTGCAGCAAAGTACCGAGTTCCATGACATTACGACAGGTTTTGCAGTCAGGCCGCGTTATGTCGGTGATCTTGTCGAGCTGGAGATCACCCCCAGAATTGCCAGCCTGAGTCATGCGGGATTCATTGATTTTGAAGAACTTAGTACTGTCGTTCGGATATCCCCGGGTGAGTGGTTTGATCTTGGGGGCAATATGCAAAACCGGGATGAAGTGAGCCGTGAAATTCTGTCGATTAAGCGGAGTTCTGCTGAAAGTAAATCCACCTTGAGAATCAGGGTGGATTAAAAGTCAGGCAATAAACAAAAAAATTTTCAAAAATGCTGGAACTACCTAAAGAGACTATGTTTTTTTATTTTAGAACTGCTAGAATTCGCTCACTCGGACAGTCAATGTTGATGGCATCTTTTGGGTTAATCAAATAGACGCTCCGTACCAGGCCAAATTTTTGTTTATCTATCCAATTTATACTAAGGAATACTAAAAATGACACGTTCTGCTCTGTTAGCTGCACTCTTGGCTCTTGCTTTGACTGCTTGCGGTCAAAAAGAAGAAGCTGCTCCAGTTGAAGAAGCACCTGCTGTTGAAGAAGTAGCACCTGCTGCTGAAGAAGCTGCTCCAGTTGAAGAAGTAGCACCTGCTGCTGAAGAAGCTGCTCCAGCTGAAGAAGCACCTGCTGCTGAAGAAGCTGCTCAGTAATTAAGTAATACGGTTGGATGATTGAATCATCTGATTGATAAAAAAGCCGACGTCACCCGTCGGCTTTTTTATTCCCCTCATTGGCAACGGGATTCAACCTGGATAACGAACTTTGCAAGGCTCGCTATATAACCATGCACAGTTTGAACAACCAGCACAGTCTGATTACAGTATCTCGCGCCAGCCAAATCCGTTGGACTGGTCAGCAATGCCCACCCATTCTTCTTCGCAATTCAGTACCCGGCTCAGTGCCTGTCTGACCAATGCTGGATGATTGTTTTTGGCGCTCAGGTGTGCCGCAACAATGTGTTGCAGTCTGCAGTTGTCCAGTTTGGAGAGGAGAGCGGCCGAGCTGGTGTTGTCGAGGTGGCCAAGCCGACTTTTGACGCGCTGCTTGAGCGGCCATGCATAGGGGCCATTCATCAGCATTTCAATATCATGATTGCATTCCAGCACCAAAGCGTCGCATCCACTTAAAACCTGCTCGATATGCGAAGTGGATGTGCCGGTATCCGTTAGTACACCAAGTTTATGGATGCCATTGCTGAAGGTGAATTGCACAGGTTCGCGGGCATCATGGGGGACCGGGAAAGGTTGGACCTCGATACTCTCGATTGCCAGGGACTCATGGCTATCGATGACATGCATCTTGAAGTCAGGCTGGGATGGGAAATAACGTTCTGACATGGTCAATGTGCCATGTGTCAGCCAGACAGGGATTTGATATTTGTTGGCAAACTTGAAAACGCCGCCGGCATGATCATCATGCTCATGGGTGACCAGTATGCCAGTCAGTGCCTCAGGAGGAATATCCAGCCGGGCCAGCCGGCTTTGGATTTCACGCAAGCCAAAGCCGCAATCAAGAAGAAGGCGTGTACTGCCTTCTTCTATTATCAGGGCGTTGCCGGCGCTGCCGCTGCCAAGTGAAGCAAAACGCATGGCAGCGGAAGGGTTACCTCAACTGCTCGTAGAGCAGGGCGGTAATACGATTGGCGGTGCTGGATTTATCACGTGATCCATCCTGTCTGACAACCACGATGTCAGAACCGCCAATTTCATTGTTATCAACCTTGATGCGGTAAATGTTTTCGCTTTGGGCTTCGTCTTTGGGGGCTTCCCAGAATTTGAGATATTCGCCCAGTGGTACGCCTTTATCTTCCGCTGCTGCTGCGGCTTCTTTGGCTTCCGGGGTCGGTTCCGGTTTTACATCTTCTGTTTTTTCATCGTCATCCCAGAACTTGAGGGATTCCAGCAGGCCTTTTTTCTTGCTCGAGCCATCTTCGGCGGCGCCAAGATCGGCATAACGTACATAGTACAAGCCGCGGGAACGATCCCGGTCTTCCACGACAAAGCCTACGCGATCGAGTGCCAGACCTACCCTGCGCCAGGCGCGGTCAAACTGGTCTTTGGTCTTGAGGTTCAGCAGGCCGTCGGCGCCTTTTTCAATAGTGGCACGAACTTCGTTGTTGACGGTGGCAACGACTGTCTGCGAGCGTTGCTCACTGACGCCCAGCCTGACCATCAGGCGGCGCAACAGTTCGGCGTCAATGTCCTCGGCGTTGGCACGCTCTTCCTCAGCCTTGGTCCTCTTGCCTTCCAGGCGGTAGCCGGTTTCATAGGTACCCAGTGTAGTAGTGATGCGTTCCTTGCCGTCATCCTGGGCGTCAGCTACGGAGCGATGGCTCAGGTAGATTTCCGTGGCATTGTTCTCGCCGCGGTCAATACGCGTGCGGAATTTCTGGCGGGTCTGCAGGGTGTTGAGTTTGTCCAGCCAGCCCTGAAATTTGTCGAGATAATTGCCCTTGTCGTCTTTGGTGATGCTGGAAGGGTCGACCCATTCGGTTTCCATGACGCCGGTTTCCGGATTTTCCACACGCACGGCAAAGCCAAGGTCGTTCCAGAATTCGCGTATGACCGGCCAGACTTTTTCGGGGGCTGCGTCAACCACCAGCCAGCGCTGGGAGCCTGCACGTTCCATCCTGACATTATCCGGATTGGGCAGGATGCGCTCCTGCTCCAGCACCGAACCTTGACCTTGGGTGTAACTGGAGTAAGTGGTCGTACCACCGGGCACAGCATAAGCGTCGCTGGCGGAGATGGAGGTAAGATCCGGCGGCACTTCCAATGGACGTGAGCGGCCAGCAGTCTTGTAGTCCGGCGTATTGTCGAAAAATGGAATACTGTCGCAGCCTGTCAGGAAGACGGCGAGCAAACTTGTAAAAATCAGGGATTTCAGTTCAGTTCTGTTCATGCGGTTTCTCTTTGCATTGAATCTTTAATGCTGCAACGCGTATGTGATTGATACGTAAAGCAGTCTTCGCTTCCGGGTTAAGCTTGAATACCTGCGTTTTGCATCGCAGAACGCAGGGTATCATGATATGCAGGGGAAAGTGGTACAAGCGGCAGGCGAATTCCCGACTTGATCATCCCCATCTGCTGTAATACCCATTTCACGGGAATCGGGTTAGCTTCGACAAACAGTTTTTGATGAAGTGCCAGCAATTTTGCGTTAATTTGTCTGGCCTTGATGGCTTCACCAGCCATAGCCGCCAGGCAAAGTTCATGCATCAGGCGTGGCGCAGCGTTCGCTGTGACAGAAATCACGCCACGGCCACCCATCAACATCAGGGACATGGCACTCGCATCATCGCCACTGTATACGGCAAAGTCTGCAGGTGCGCGGGCAATCAGGTCGCTGCCTCGCTCCATATTGCCCGTGGCGTCCTTGATACCGACGATATTGGGAATCTGTGCCAGGCGCAGGACAGTATCGTTGGAAATGTCGCAGGCGGTTCTACCCGGCACGTTGTAAAGAATCTGCGGGATATCGACGGCTTCAGCCACGGCGCGGTAATGCTGGTACAGGCCTTCCTGCGGCGGTTTGTTGTAATAGGGCGTGACCAGCAGGCAGGCATCGGCACCGAGTGCCTTTGCCTGACGGGTCAGTTCGATAGCTTCTGTTGTTGCGTTGGCGCCGGTACCTGCGATGACAGGAACGCGTCCAGCAGTGTGTTCAACTGCGGTTTTGATAAGCAGGCAATGTTCGTCGAAATTGACTGTTGGCGATTCGCCGGTGGTGCCGACAATGACGATGCCATCTGTGCCTTCTTCAACATGAAAGTCAATAAGGGAGCGGAGGGCGTTGATATCCAGTGCGCCATCCTCTTGCATTGGGGTGACGATGGCAACAAGACTGCCTTGCAGCATGATTTACCTGATAAATGAAAATGAATTCCAGTATTTTAACTGAAAGTTCCGGCCCAAGTGCACGGTTTTCTCAAACCGCCGACAGCCCCATATAAGCTTTGCTAATAAGATATAAGTACAAATTCTTTGAGTGCTCGCACTAAACCCATTATCCTGCGTCGAATTGCTATTCCGGAAGCGCATCAGACTTATGCCTGATGCGCCAATCTCTGTATAATCCGATGCTATATGCTTATGTGAATTCCCAATGCTGCAAGAATATTTCCTGATATTGATGGGTGTCGTTCTGGTCAACAATATTGTGTTGATCAAGGTGCTTGGTTTGTGCCCATTCATGGGGGTTTCCAAGAAGCTGGAGACTTCCATCGCCATGGCGGCTGCTACGACTTTTGTGCTGACCGTGGGCTCAGGCACCAGTTATCTGATTAGTCATTATCTGCTTGGTACTGAGTTGTTCTATCTGCGTACTTTATCGTTCATCGTGGTGATTGCAGGTGTCGTACAGTTTACCGAAATGTTCCTGGAAAAAACCAGTCCGGTGCTGTATCAATCCCTTGGCATATTCCTGCCGTTGATTACCACCAATTGTGCCGTGCTGGGTATCCCGCTGCTGAACGTGCAGTCCAATCACAATTTCATCGAGTCCCTGCTGTTCGGTCTTGGCGGCGCCATCGGTTTTTCCATGGTGCTGATCATGTTTGCGTCTTTGCGCGAACGTCTTGATGCGGCCGATGTGCCCGCACCATTCAAAGGCTCGGCGATTGCGATGGTGACTGCCGGCCTGATGAGTCTGGCGTTTATGGGCTTTGCCGGGTTAGTGCGTTAATGTTGGCTGCGCTTTACGTGATGATAGGCCTGGCCTTGCTGCTGGGCATTGTACTTGGTTACTCCGCCCTGAAATTCAAGGTCGAAGGCGATCCGCTGGTCGCCCGTATCGATGCCATCTTGCCGCAAACACAGTGCGGACAATGTGGCTATCCGGGCTGCAAGCCTTATGCAACTGCGATTGCAAAGGGTGAAGCCGATATCAACCAATGCCCGCCGGGTGGCGATGCCGGGGTGCATGCGCTGGCAGACTTGCTGGGTGTCGAATACAAACCGCTGAACGCAGAGCACGGCTTGCCCAAGCCCAAATCTGTGGCGGTGATCGACGAGAACGTCTGCATTGGATGCACGCTCTGCATACAGGCCTGCCCGGTGGACGCGATTTTGGGAGCGGCCAAGCACATGCATACGGTCATCGCTTCCGAGTGCACCGGTTGCGAACTGTGCGTCGCGCCTTGCCCGGTCGACTGCATCAGCATGGAGCCGATCGCTGAGTCGCCAGCCAACTGGAAGTGGCGTTATCCGGTGTTCGAGATCAAACCTGAAAGACCTGTACAGAAGAAATCTGCTGCATGAACGCGATTGTGAACCTATCCAGACTCCTGAAAGGCAAGCTGGCCCAAAGTGGGCTTTCCAGTTTCAAGGGGGGCGTGCATCCGCCGCAACACAAGCTGGAATCGACGACCAGCCCGATTCGTCCGGTGCCGGTGCCAAAACATCTGGTGCTGCCCTTGCGTCAGCATGTCGGTAATGTTTCCAAATTGCAGGTGGCCGTCGGCGATCATGTGCTGAAGGGGCAGTTGCTGGCAAAAGCCGATGGGCAGGTTTCTGCGGCCGTGCATGCGCCGACTTCCGGTGTCATCGCCTCCATCGGCAATCAGTTGATTCCACATCCTTCCGGACTGCCTGATATCTCGATTACGCTGGAAACGGACGGCAAGGATCAATGGATAGGGCACCAGGCGCTGGATTACCTGTCCATGAGCAAGCCGGAGCTGCTGGATCGCCTGCGTGAGGCTGGCGTGGTCGGCCTCGGTGGGGCTACTTTCCCGTCCCACATCAAGCTGCGTGAAGATGCACGGCATCCGGTGCGCACGCTGATCATCAACGGCGCAGAATGTGAGCCCTATATCACCTGCGACGACATGCTGATGCGTGAACGTGCCGATGAGATCGTACGCGGTATCGAAATCATGCGTTACTTGCTGGATGCTGAAGTCTGTGCAATCGGTATCGAAGACAACAAGCCGGAAGCGATTCAGGCGATGCGTGAAGCCGCTGTCCAAAGCCCAATTGCCATCGATGTCATCGCCGTGCCGACTGTCTATCCGGGCGGAGGTGCCAAACAGCTTATCAAGGTCATTACCGGCAAGGAAGTGCCTAGCGGCAGATTGCCTACCGAGGTCGGCGTGCAGTGCTTTAATGTGGCGACTGCTTATAGCGTGAATCGGGTAGTTAACCACGGGGAGCCGGTGATATCGCGTATCGTGACGGTGACCGGCAATGTCGCTCGTCCCGGCAATTATGAGGCACCGCTGGGTATGTCGATGAGCGAGCTGGTGCAGTTGGCTGGCAGTCAGGCAGAAGATGGCGGCCTGATCATGGGCGGTCCGATGATGGGCTTTAACCTGCCATCTGCTGAAGTGCCAGTAGTCAAGGCGACCAACTGTATTATTGTGCCCGCGGAGCAGATGTTTCCCGAGCCTGCGCCCGCGTTACCTTGTATCCGCTGCACGCGTTGTGCCGATGTTTGCCCGGTAAACCTGCAGCCGCAGGAACTTTACTGGTTCTCAAAATCGCAGAATCTGGAAAAGGCGCGTGAATACAAGATATTCGACTGTATAGAGTGCGGTTGCTGCAGCTATGTCTGCCCAAGCAATATTCCTCTGGTGCAGTATTACCGTTTTGCCAAGAGTGAAATCATTGCCCAGGATAGGGCAAAAGAGGCGGCGGATATCGCACGTGAGCGCAACGAGTTCCGTTTGATGCGTATCGAACGCGAGAAACAGGAGCGAGCGCAAAAGCATGCGCAGAAAGCCTCTGGGGCCAAAGCCGAGACGGGTGTGGACAGTGCGGCAGAAGCGGCAAAGAAAGCGGCTATTGCTGCTGCCATTGAGCGTGCGAAAGCCCAGAAGGCAGAAGTTACGCCCCAAAATACCGAGGCGGTATCTGCAACAGTAGCAAGTGAAATTGCCGAGATAGATGCCAGACGCGCACAGCAGCCGC
This sequence comes from Betaproteobacteria bacterium HGW-Betaproteobacteria-8, assembly GCA_002842135.1. The sequence continues at coordinate 13,351 of PHCD01000003.1, forward strand.
AGCAGGCGCAATTATTTGCGGAAGAGCAAACACGGGCATCTGAACAGCAGCCATTAGAAGAAAAATTACCTGCAGAAGACACGAAATGAATCGTTCACCCTATTTGACAGCTGCGCCCAGTGTTACCTCCATCATGCTCAAGGTCATGCTGGCCCTGGTGCCTGGCATCGCAGCCTATATCTGGGTATTCGGCGGCGGTATTCTGGTGACACTGACGCTGGCTTCGCTGACCGCAATTCTTGCCGAGGTGTTGATGCTGAAGTTGCGCGAACGCCCGGTACGGCCCTTTGTAACTGACGGCAGTGCGCTGGTCACGGCCTGGCTGCTAGCGCTGGCCTTGCCGCCGCTTGCACCCTGGTGGCTGATTGTATTGGGCACTGCCATAGCCATTGTCGTCGCCAAGCAGCTTTACGGTGGATTGGGTTATAACCCGTTTAATCCGGCAATGGTTGGCTATGCGGCACTGTTGATATCCTTCCCATTGCTGATGACCAGCTGGCCGGCGCCGTTGGCACTGGCCGAAGTCAAGTTGGGTTTTGTTGAGCAGATGCATTTCATCTTTTCCGGCGCATTGCCTGCAGGTGCCGCCCTGGATGCCGTGACTTCGGCTACGCCGCTGGATTACCTGAAAACCCAGTTGACGCTCAATCATGGCTTGCAGGATATTGTGCAGGCACCGATATTCGGGATGATGGGCGGTCAGGGCGTGGAACTGATAGCTGCAGCTTATTTGCTTGGCGGACTTTATCTGATTCAGCAGCGGATTATCACCTGGCATTTGCCAACAGCTTTCCTGGCTGCGATGGCCATCATTGCCGGTATATTCTATCTGGCGGATGCCAGTCGATTTGCCGACCCGGCATTTCATCTGTTCAGTGGCGCAACGATGCTATGTGCATTCTTCATTATCACTGACCCGGTCAGTGGGCCGACGACACCTAAAGGCAAGCTGATTTTTGCAGCAGGCATAGGCCTCATGACTTACCTGATTCGTGTTTACGGCGGTTACCCGGATGGTGTGGCTTTTGCCGTAATTTTCTTCAATATCTGCGTGCCGCTGATTGATGCCTATACCCAGCCACGTGTGTTTGGGCACGAGAAATAATGCCTAAGGAAATCGTCAAACATGCTGTAAAGACAGCATTCATCATGATTATCTTTACCATCGTCGGTACCGCGATGCTGGCATATATCTATAATCTTACCAAAACGCCAATCGCTGAGAGTGAAGCAAAGGCGCGTATGGCGCTGTTTCGCCAGATCGTGCCGGACAATATGCATGACAACGAGCTTTTGCAGGATGTGATCGAGATTCCGGCAAACGAGATGTTGGGCAATAAATTTGCCTCGCATGTCTATAGAGCCCGATTGGACGGCAAGCCGATGGCGGTGATTCTGGAAGCTATCGCCCCGGATGGTTATAGCGGCGATATCAAGTTGCTGGTGGCGATTCGTGTGGATGGCACGATTGCCGGTGTGCGCGTGCTGGCACACAAGGAAACCCCAGGGCTTGGTGACTATATCGATATTACGCACAGTGCCTGGATCAAGCAGTTTGACGGACATTCACTTAGTAGCCGTGCAGCGGAGTTGTGGAAGGTTAAAAAGGACGGTGGCCAGTTCGATTATATGGTCGGCGCGACGATTACTCCGCGCGCAGTCATCAAGGCGGTACACAAGGTGCTGGAATATTATGAGATTCATCGTGAATCACTTTTCGCGGTTGCGGTCACAAAGAATGAACCGACAACTGCAGTAGCAGGAGCAGCCTCATGAGTGCTTACAAGGAAATCGTTGATAATGGATTGTGGAAACAGAACCCGGGCTTAGTGCAACTGTTGGGCCTGTGCCCGACACTCGCGGTAACCACGACGCTGGTGAATGGCCTCAGCCTCGGGTTGGCAACCGCACTGGTCATGGCTGCCAGTAACGGCGCAGTGTCGCCCGTACGTCGCTATATTCCTGATGAAATCCGCGTGCCGGTATTCATCCTGGTGATTGCGGCACTGGTGACAGTAATCGACCTGTCAATCAATGCCTTCGCTTTGCCCTTACATAAGGTGCTCGGCATATTCATTCCACTGATTGTGGTCAATTGCATCGTGCTCGCGCGGGTGGAGTCTTTCGCTGCCAAAAACAGCCCGGTGCCTTCCGTACTGGATGGTTTCATGATGGGCATAGGCCTGACCTTGGTACTGAGTCTCCTCGGTGGTATGCGTGAACTGGTCGGCAAGGGTACCCTGTTTTCCGGGATTGACCTGGTATTCGGGCCGGAGACGGCTCGTTTCATTGTGACGGTCATCCCCGACTATCATGGCTTTTTGCTGGCGATTCTGCCGCCAGGTGCTTTTATCGGTCTTGCCCTTTTGATAGCAAGCAAGAACTGGGTAGATCAGCGTAAGGCTGCCTCTGCAAAATCCGATAGTCTGCCACTGGCGCCTGTAGCCAGTCACTAACTCAGCCATGAATGCGGAAAAACGGCAGGAAATTTTTCGCAGGCTGAGTATTTCCATTCCGGAACCAAAGACCGAGTTGGTTCATCATTCCAATTTTGAACTGCTGGTTGCCGTGATCCTTTCCGCACAAGCTACCGACAAGGGCGTCAATTTGGCGACGGCCAAACTGTTCCCGGTCGCCAATACGCCAGCTGCGATCTTGGCGTTGGGGGTTGAGGGGCTGGAACGTTATATCAAGACCATCGGTCTTTACCGTAGTAAGGCGAAGAACGTGATTGCCATGTGTGAGATGTTATTGGCACGGCACGGCGGGCAAGTACCGGATACGCGGGAAGCCCTGGAGAAGTTGCCGGGGGTGGGGCGCAAGACGGCAAATGTCATGTTGAACACGGCATTTGGCCAGCCAACGATTGCTGTCGATACCCACCTGTTTCGTTTAGGTAACCGTACAGGGCTTGCACCCGGCAAAACCCCGCTGGATGTTGAGAAAAAACTCATGAAAAGTGTGCCCAGGGAATATCTGCGAGACGCGCATCATTTGCTGATTTTGCATGGACGCTATGTTTGTGTGGCACGCAAACCAAAATGCGGCATTTGCGTGATTAACGATTTGTGTGAATTCAACGGTAAGGAACTCATGGTGGCTGTGGAGCATGCAGGAAAACAGTTATGACGATAGCGACAGGATTAAGCATCGGCAGTGAAGCCTCGTCAGAACTTGCCAGCCAGGCGGTCGAGCAGGCCATGGAACGCGCCAATATCAAGGTTGCTGGAAGTGTGCTGCTCATTTTGACATCGGAGTTCGCACGAGACCCGTTGCCTGCACTGAGGGCGGCATCCAAAGCCGCGAATTGCATGCAGGTGATGGGATGTTCGGCAACCGGGCTGTTCACGGAAGATGACTGGGTGCTGGATGCACCCGCGGCGGCGGCTATGGTGTTCCCGGATTCCACGGTCTTCGAGCAGCCTTCTCCAACAGATGCCAGTCAGCTGTTGCTGACGCTGGCTGCGCCCAATGCCATCAATACTACCTGGATGACGACCCCCGGCATTCGTTTCGGAGGCGTTTCCGGCGATGCTACCGGTCAAGGCCCGTTTTCTGTCTGGCAGCACGGCAAGGGCGTGGCACTGGGTCACTGTGAGGCGGCTGTACACGGCGTCAAAGGTGCGGTCGCTGCCGCACATGGCTTGCGTGTGCTGAATATGCCAAAGCCGGTTACTGCCTTGAGCGGGCATGATTTGCTGGCGCTGGATGGCAAAAAAGCCTTGCATTCACTGCAGAGTGCCAGAGAGGGCTACGAAGCCTTGCCCATGCATTACATTATGGCCGTATTCGCCGACTCAGCGGAAAGCATCAGCGAAGGCAATTATCAGATAGCGCCGCTGGTGAGCGGCAATGACGATGCCATGTCTGTGACATTGGCAAAGCAATTGAAGGCCGGGCAGTTTCTGAGCTGGGCAATACGCGATACGGATGCAGCTCTGGCCGATTTGCAGCAGACGGCGATCAATCTTGAGATCAAGCTGGCGGCCAGGCCTGATTTTGCCCTGTTCTTTTCATGCCTGGGCCGGGGGCCGTACTTTTACGGCGGCATGGACCGTGATTTATCCCTGCTAACCACCAAATTTCCCGGTATGCCGATTATCGGCTTTTATGGCAATGGCGAGATTGCGCCAGCCGCACACGGCCATCCAAGTGGTTGCGAGCTACTGGAGTATTCCGCGGTATTAGGGCTGTTTTCACAAGGATAGTCTGTGGCACTATTTAACCCAAGTCGCGATCAGGTGCGGCAATTCTTCTTCGATGCCTGGGCCAAGTTTCTCGGCAAACAACCGCTCACCGACCTTGAGGCCATTGCTCTCGAGGTGATACAAATGCATCCGGAGTATCATCATGTGTTGAATGCGCCGGAACGCTATCTCGAGCAGGCCTATTTTCCGGAAATGGGGGAGACCAACCCCTTCCTGCATATGAGTCTGCATATGTCGATACTGGAACAGATAGCGATTGACCAGCCGCCGGGGATCAAGGCTGGATACCAGTCCCTGCAGCTTAAAATGCCGGATCATCACCAGGCACAGCATGAACTGATGGATTGCCTGGCAGAAACCCTGTGGCAGGCGCAGCGAACGAAAAGCGCGCCTGACAGTCAGGCATACCTGGCACTGATTCATCACAAGACAGCTGTTGGCTAATTATCATTACGCACGCCAGGCTAGATTATCGGCCGGTCCTGGAGTTTCTAACTAAATGAGCAATAAAACCCCGCACGACTGGTTGAATGAGCATGGTGATTATCTATATCGCTTTGCGCTTGCGCGATTACGCAATCCACATCAGGCCGAAGACCTGGTACAAGAAACCTTTCTTGCGGCTATTCAAAATCAAACCTATGAAGGTAAATCAAGCCCTCGCACATGGCTAACAGGGATACTCAAACATAAAATCACAGACCTGATTCGTCGTCAGGCGCGCGAGCAACTTATGGGGGATTTGACAGAAGTCTTCGCTGATCACTTGCCAGTCGAACCTGGCATGGATGAGTTTTTTGCTGATGATAATCGACACTGGGATGATCATCCTCAATTATGGGAAACACCAGAAAGTGAGCTGAAACAAAAACAGTTTTTTGCCATTTTGCAGACGTGTTTGGACAAGCTGCCTGCGAAACTCGCAGGTCTATTTATACTTCGCGAAGTACATGAAAGCGGCAATGATGAAATATGTAAGGAACTGGAAATCAGCCCGACCAATGCTTGGGTCATGTTGTATCGCGCACGTATGAGGTTAAGAAAATGTCTCGAATTGAATTGGCTGGAGCAGTAAATTAACCGGCCCAATGAAATCAGGAAATATGTATGCTCTTAAGTTGTAAGCAAGCCAGTCAATTAATATCCCAATCCCTCGATCGCCCGTTGTCCGTTCGTGAACGACTGTTATTGCGTTATCATTTATTTATTTGCAGGCCGTGCAGACGGTTTACCAAGCATCTTGCCTTGATGCGTTTAACAATTAAACGCATGATTGAAGAAATAGAGCAGAATGAATATATACAACTCCCACAGCAGGTTAGAGCACGTATTGCCAAAGCGATTGAATCCAATCACAGTTAGTTTTTGATAGAGATTTGTATCATGAAATTTCAAATCTACTCATTGCTTGACTACACCCACTAGCGGACAACTATCCTGCTGGTATCCGTGAATAAAAAACATCTACGCATATGCATCATTATCGTCGCCTGATAGCGGTAGTAGTGTTTCTGGTACTCCTACTGGTCATTTTTGAACTTAGTGGTATCAGAGGGCAATTCAGCCTTGAATTCATCCAACAGACTATTCAGAAACATAAATTCTGGGGCCTTGTTGTATTTGCATTGCTGTTCTCCATTGGAAACCTGATCCAAATTCCAGGCTGGTTGTTTCTGGCTGCAGCGGTACTATCACTAGGAAAAACAACAGGTGGGATGGTTACTTATTTTGCTGCCAGTGTCTCTTGCGTTATCACTTTTTTGGCGGTTCGCTATGTTGGCCAGGATGCGCTTCTTCAATTGAACCATCGGCTTGCACTCAGAATTATGCATAAGCTTCATGCCCAACCGATTCGCAGTGTTGCTTTGCTGCGGACATTGTTCCAGACAATGCCTGCGGTCAACTACACGCTAGCTTTGTCCGGGGTATCTTTTCGCCACTATTTGACTGGTACCTTGCTGGGGTTGCCATTACCAATTTTATTGTATTGCCTGTTTTTTGATTCGCTGGCAAAACTATTCGCGTTCTGAAATTGAGATGGAGATTGATTAATTTAATTTTGCGCGATTGGCTGACTGGCAAGACGATCGATTTGATATACAAACAAAACCGTGAGCAGTCCACTGAAGAGTTATTGCAAAGTGTGACGATTGAATAAGTACTACCGATGAGTTTTTTAATGAGGGTGGGCACGGGCAGACAGTCCAAAACTGGTTCATCTTTATCTCATGCGCGAGGTTTTTGAAGATGATAACCAGGCAATTTGTAAGGAACTGGAAATCACCCCGACCAATGCCTGGGTCATGTTGTATCAAGCACATCTGTCCCAGGTACTTGAGTCTGAAAGCGCAGCATCCAGGCGCAAGTCATAGTTGTAGTTTGTTTATCCGGAGTTTTCCGGATAGTCATTAACTGTTACATCAAGGAGATTCAATATGAAAGTATCCAAATCCACACTGGCGCTGGTTGTTGGCGGTGCATTTACTGCCTCAATTGCCGCAACTTCCGTCGTGGCCGCTGAAAACCCGTTTGCCCTCAAGCCATTGGCTTCTGGCTACATGGTGGCTGAACATCATGGCGAAAAAGGCGCAGAAGGTAAATGCGGCACTGGCAAGTGTGGTTCGGAAATGAAGTCCGAAAGGAAAACCGAAGCTGAAGGCAAGTGCGGCACCGGCAAGTGCGGTTCGGAAATGAAATCCGATAAGAAAACCGAAGCGGAAGACAAGTGCGGCACCGGCAAGTGTGGTGCCGAAAAGAAATAATCATTCCTGAATGATTGAGCCGGGAAACATTCGAGGCGCTGGTCTGGGGCTTAAGCGCGAGCTTATTCCCCAGATTCAGGCAGCTTATGGCGAGCGCCTGATAGCCTCGATTGATTTTCTTGAGATCGCACCGGAGAACTGGATAGCAGCAGGCGGTAAATCAGCCAGGCAGCTGGCTTGGTTTGTCGAGCGCTATCCTCTCGTCTGTCATGGTTTGTCGCTTTCCCTCGGCGGGCCGGATCCGCTGAATGTGGATTTTCTCAAGTGCGTTAAAACCTTTCTTGATACACACCATATCCCGCTCTATACCGAGCACCTGAGCTATTGCTCGGATGGCGGTTATCTCTACGATTTACTGCCTATTCCGTTCACGCAGGAAGCCGTCCGTTACGTATCGGGACGCATCCGGCAGACCCAGGATATTCTTGGACGCCGTATCGCAGTCGAGAATGCCTCCTTCTATGTGGCAGCCCCCATATCGGAAATGGATGAACTGAGCTTCATCCGTGCCGTGCTGGAGGAGGCTGACTGCGATTTGCATCTCGATATCAACAATATCTATGTCAACAGCGTCAACTTCGGTTACGACCCGCATGAATTCCTGCGCGGTATTCCCGGCGAACGCATCGTTTATGCTCATGTTGCCGGGCATGACCAGCAGGCGCCTGACTTGATTATCGACACACACGGCCAGAATGTGATCGACCCGGTTTGGGCTTTGCTGCAGGAAGCCTACGCGCTATTCGGCAATTTCCCGACCCTGCTGGAACGAGATGCGAATATCCCGCCGCTGCAAGACCTGATGCGTGAAGTTGATATGATTGCCCGCTTGCAGAAAAACAGCCAGGTTCAGGCCAAAGAATCAATTCCTTTGACACAGGCCGCATCGCTGGTGGCAGCCGCAACATGACAGCGCCGACTGATTTGCCTGCATTCCAGCAGTATCAACTGCAGTTTACCGGCCACATCCGCGACCCGAAAAACATCGCCAGACCGGCGCGGGTCGCGGCCAACCGCATGCGGGTCTACCGGGAAATCGTCTACAACAATCTCGAATCTACATTGGCAGGGTGTTTCCCTGTGTGCAAGAAGGTGCTGGGCAAACGCCTGTGGCACAAGTTGGTACGCGGTTTTTTTGTCCATCACCAGTCACACAGTCCACTGTTCAGGCAGATTCCTGAGGAGTTCCTGGCTTTTCTTGGTCAGGCCACTTCGATTGCCGATCTGCCGCCACTACCCGGTTATTTGAATAATCTTGCTCATTACGAGTGGATCGAGCTGGCCGTTTCGGCGGCAGAGCAGGAAAATGACTGGGAGCGCATCAATGCGGATGGCGACCTGCTGGCTGGCACGCCTGTGCTGGCTGCCGCCATGGTGTTATTGAGTTACGATTATCCGGTGCAGGCCATTTCGCCACGCTTCAAACCTGAACAGCCCCTGCAGCAGGCAGTCAATCTGCTCGTGTTCAGGGATGCGGATGATCAGGTGCGCTTTATCGAGCTCAACGCGCTGACTGCCCGCTTGCTCAATCTGCTGCAAGCGCAACACCTGACCGGCAGCCAGGCTCTGGAGCAGATTGCGGAGGAAATCAGGCATCCGGATACTGAGACGATGGTGGAATTCGGCCGTGCGGTGCTGGAAGATCTGAGACGGCAGGGCGTCATAATCGGAGTGCTTGGCAATTGAGCCGTCGGCATTCGGCTTAAAACAATTGAGCAGGTAACAAGGAAACCGGATGATCTGGCAGGCTTTCAGAGAGTGGCGCCAAAATCGAATTCTGCAACGCCATGCCTTGCCGACGGATGCTTGGGAGTCGGCTATTGCTGCCTTGTCCTTGATGAAGGGCTTATCTCCGGATGAGTTGAGGCGTCTACGCGAACTGGCGACCCTGTTTCTTTACTACAAGGACGTGACGGCCGCTGCCGGACATCAGCTGCAGGAGGATGTGCGATTGAAGATAGCGGCACAGGCCAGCCTGCCGATACTGAATCTGGGGCTGGATTATTATGCCGGCTGGGTCTCGGTGATCGTCTATCCGAATGAGTTCGTGCCTGAACACCGTTATATGGATGAAGCCGGGGTGGTGCATGTCACGCGGGACATCATGATAGGGGAGTCCTGGGAGCGTGGCCCGGTGATCCTCTCTGCTGCCGATGCCGAACGTTCCGGCAATCTCGATGGTGCCAATGTGGTGATCCACGAGTTTGCACATAAGCTGGATATGCTGAATGGCCAAGCGGATGGCTATCCGCCCTTGCATCGTGGTATGTCGACATCTGTCTGGGCAAAGGCTTTCACCGAGGCCTACGAAGATTTCTGCGCCAAGGTTCATACCGGTGCCGCGACAGCGATTGATCCATACGCAGCGGAAAATCCGGCGGAATTCTTTGCCGTGATGAGTGAGGTGTTCTTTGAAACTCCGCATACGCTGCTGGAGCGATATCCGGCGGTATATCAGCAGCTTGCCCGGTTCTACCTGCAGGACTCAGCGGCACGCATGGCAGCCAGAAGCCTTTGAGGATGGTCAGCTTTGCTGGTGATGATGACCGTGATGGCTATCCAGCAGGCTGTAGTAGTTCGAGGGCTCCAGCACGGTAGGCACGGCATCCGGCAGCATATCCGGGTAGTCCTTGCTGTAGTGCAGGCCACGGCTTTCATGCCGCTGCATCGCGCTCTTCACGATCAGTTCGGCGACCTGTAGCAGATTTCTCAATTCGATCAGGTCGTTGCTGATGCGGAAGTTGCTGTAGAACTCGTGTACCTCGTCTCGCAGCATGTGGATGCGGTGCAGGGCGCGTGCGAGACGCTTGTTGGTGCGGACGATGCCGACATAATTCCACATGAAGCGGCGCAGTTCATTCCAGTTGTGCGTAATGATGATTTCCTCGTCCGCATCCGTCACCCGGCTTTCATCCCAGTAGGGCAGTTCCGGTATTTCTTTGGGTGCCTGCGCCAGGATGTCTTCGGCCGCTGCCTGGCCGAAAACCAGGCATTCGAGCAGTGAGTTGCTGGCCAGCCGGTTGGCACCATGCAGGCCGGTGCAGGCGGTCTCGCCGATGGCATATAGACCGGGCAGGTCGGTACGCCCGGCATGGTCCGTCATGATGCCGCCGCAACAGTAGTGCGCGGCTGGTACGACCGGTATCGGTTCCTTGGTGATATCGATGCCGAGTTCCATGCAGCGCCGATAGATGGTGGGGAAGTGCGAAAGCACGAAATCTGCGGGCTGATGTGAAATATCCAGGTAGACGCAATCAATGCCGCGTTTTTTCATTTCGAAGTCGATAGCACGGGCGACAATGTCACGTGGAGCCAGTTCTGCGCGCTCGTCATGTTCAGGCATGAATCGTGTCCCGTCCGGTAGCTTGAGCAGGCCGCCTTCACCGCGTACGGCTTCGCTGATCAGGAAAGACTTGGCTAGCGGGTGGTAAAGGCAGGTCGGATGGAACTGGATGAACTCCATATTGGCGATGCGGCAGCCCGCACGCCAGGCCATGGCAATGCCGTCGCCAGTGCTGACATCGGGATTGGTGGTGTAGAGATAAACCTTGCCGGTGCCGCCAGTAGCCAGCACCGTGTGTTGCGCACCTATGGTCAGCACTTTGCCGCTGGTGTTGTCCAGCACATAGGCACCCAGGCATTCACCGCCCTCAATACCGACTTTTCTCGCGGTGATGAGGTCTACCGCGATATGGTCCTCCATGAGGTCGATGTTCGAATGTTCCCTGACCTTTTCTGCCAGGGTTTTCTGTACTGCATGCCCGGTGGCGTCGGCAGCATGGATGATGCGCCGGTGGCTATGGCCGCCTTCACGTGTCAGGTGAAAGCCGCTGTCGTCCTCCTCGCGGGTAAAGGGAACGCCTTCGGCAATCAGCCATTCCACCGTCTCCCGGCCGTGTTCTGCAACCATGCGCGTGACTTCGGCATCGCAGAGACCGCCGCCAGCGATGAGGGTGTCCTGAATATGCGCTTCAATCGAATCGTCGCTGGCCAGTACTGCGGCAATACCGCCCTGTGCCCAGTTGCTCGAACTGTCGTTGATGCCGCGTTTGCTGACCAGGCATACTTTCTTGTCAGCTGCGACTTTGAGGGCCAGTGTAAGTCCGGCAAGCCCACTGCCTATGATGAGTACGTCGTATTGGCGCATTTGCTCGTTATTTTTCTTGCTGGTGGTCAGGATGAACTAATGCGAGTTTAGCGCTGTCTTTAGCTACAAGCTAGCAATCGATTTGTATTAGGCCTGGGAGAAAACAAATGTTAAACACGAAAAATCTGGAAGAATTTTCACGGCTTAGCTTCGTGGATACAGCGATGCAAGGGTATACTCCGACAGTTGAAAAAGTGCTGACAAGGAGCAAAGCCTCTATGGGTTCCAACCCCACAGCGGGCAACCGTGAAATTGATCAGGAGTTGGTTGAACGCGCACAGCGCGGCGACAAGCAAGCCTTCGGTATGTTGGTGGACAAATACCAACGTAAGCTGGGGAGGCTGCTTTCCAGACTGATTCGTGATCAGGCAGAAGTTGAGGACGTGGTGCAAGAGTCTTTTATCAAGGCTTACCGCGCGTTACCCAATTTCCGCGGCGACAGCGCTTTTTACACATGGCTTTACAGAATTGGCATCAATACTGCCAAGAATTATCTGGTATCCATGGGACGCCGTCCGCAAATCAGCAATGACATTGAAATTGAAGATGCAGAAAACTTCGAGGATGCAGGGGAGTTGCGCACCATGGAAACGCCTGAAACCGAGTTGATGACCAAGGAAATTGCCCAGACGGTCAATGATACGGTCGAGGCTTTGCCTGATGAGTTGCGCACCGCGATTACCTTGCGTGAAATTGAAGGCCTGAGTTACGAAGAGATTGCTACTTTAATGGACTGCCCGATCGGTACCGTGCGTTCCCGTATATTCCGGGCGCGCGAGACTATCGCACAGAAACTTCGTCCGTTGCTGGATACCCCACAGGATAAACGCTGGTAAGCCAGCTGGAAAACAAGCAGGAGAATTATATGAAAGACCAGATTTCAGCGCTGATTGATGATGAGATTTCGCTGCAGGATGCGGAATATCTGTATACAGCGCTAAAAGCCGAAGGTGAAAGCCGTGAGTGTTGGATGACCTACCACCTGATAGGTGATGCCATGCGCGAAAGCCCGATCTTCGGGCCGGATATGCGTAGCCGCATCATGCTGCAGCTGGAGTCAGAACCAGCCGTCCTTGCCCCGAAAAATACAGTTTCTGCCCCGTTGCGGGCGATGAAGAAATCTTCCGCCGTATGGTCGGTGGCAGCCTCTGTCGCTGCCGTGATGTTCGTCGGCATGATCGTATTGCAACAACAGCCGCAACAAGCAGAAGACATTATGCCTATGGAGATTGCACAAAGTTTGCCAGATGAATACCTACAGGCCCATCAATCCATTGCGCCAAGTAGTGCAGCCTATTACATACAATCCGCCTCCTTCTCCGAGAGCGCCAAGCAATGAAGCAGTTGTTGCTGGCTTGCCTGATGGCAAGCCATTTTTCTTTGGCCTGGGCTGATGCCGAGGTTCAGGCTGACCCATGGGTGCTGTTGAACAAGGCCGCCCATGCCGCAAGGGATTTAAGTTACAAAGGTATATTCATGTATCAGTCGGGCACAAACAGTCGCTCGATTGAAATCACGCACATGAACGCAGGCCAGGGTGAATACTCCCGCATCGTCATGCTGGATGGTCTGCCGCAGGAGGTGTTGAGTCAGGGCAGCGATATCGTCATATTCAGCCCCAGAAATGAAAAAGTTGTCATAGAAAAACGCCGTGGTAAAAATCTGTTTCCAGCCTTGCTTCCCGTCAACATGGAGCTGGTCAAATCCAGCTACCAGGCCCGGGTTTCCGGCATGGAGCGTGTGGCAGGACGTGAGGGTGTGGTTGTGTTGCTTGAGCCGCGCGATGGTTACCGTTATGGCTTCAGGCTTCTGACTGACAAGGAGTTCGGTTTGTTGCTGAAGGCGACGACCCTGAATCAGCGAAATGAAGTGATCGAGCAGATTGCATTCGGCCAGCTTAATTTGCTCAATGTGGATGATATGGACTGGTTCAAACCTAAAGTTGATCCAGATAAGCCCTATGTGATTGAAGAAGAGCTACCTTCCAGCGTGTCTGAAAAGACGCATGACTGGAAACTGGATGAGCTACCGCCTGGCTACAGGCAGATCGACCATATCAAGCGTATGGTGCCGGGCAAAAAGGCGGCAGTGAATCAACTGATATTTTCAGATGGGCTTTCTTCCGTGTCCTTGTTCATTGAGCCCCTGATCAAGGGCGTCAGGCCAAAAGTAGGGCATACCATGATTGGGCCAACCAACTTTTACGCCAATGTAAATGATGGTTATCAGATTGTGGTGGTGGGTGAAGTTCCCCAAGCGACTGTCTCCCAGATCGCCAATTCCGTACATTTCAACAAATAGAAGTTTTGCATGATTGAAGAACACGCCATTGTCGTAAGCGTAAGCGGTGACGCTGCCATGCTGGAGATCGTCCGTAAAAAGCCTTGTGGTCTCTGCGGCAAATCGAGAGGTTGCGGTATTTCACTGTGGGGCAAGCTTTTTAATCATAAAAGCGAATTCAAGGCGACCAACAATATAGGTGCCAAGGTTGGCGATAGCGTTATCGTCGGTGTGGATGAACAGGCCCTGCTTAAAGGTTCTATGACAATCTATGGCATCCCGATGCTGGCATTGCTGCTGGGAGCCCTGCTTGGCATGGTCTTTCTGCCGCAAGCTGCATCAGCGAGCCAGAAAGACATCTACGCAGTCATAGGTGCTGCAATCGGGCTTGCCATGAGCCTGCTCTGGCTTAAGGGCCATGCCGCAGGGCACGCCTATGACCCAAGTCATCAGCCCGTCATTTTGCGGGTGGATAATCAAGTTGTAATGAATTTAAAGTGTGAACGAGGTGAATAAATGATCAAGAAAGTGATTGCGATTTCTGCAGTTTGCTTTGCTTTGCTGGGGAACTTTGCTGTTGCGGGGAATGCGCAGGCCTATCAACTTCCAGACTTTACCGAATTGGCGGAAAAGCAGGGTCCGGCTGTCGTCAATATCAGCATTACACAGGTTGTGCAGGGCAATGGTTCGCCTTTTGCCGGCATGCCGAACGATGAGGCCCTGGCTGAATTGTTCAGGCGTTTTGGTATCCCGGTTCCACCAACTCCGGGGGAGGGTGCCCCTCCGCAGGAATATAAATCGCAGTCCCTGGGCTCAGGCTTTATCATCAGTAGCGATGGTTATGTTATGACCAATGCGCATGTCATCCGCAATGCATCTGAGGTGGTGGTCAAGCTGAATGACAAGCGTGAATTCACGGCTAAAATCATTGGTGCCGATGCGCGTACTGACGTCGCGTTGCTCAAGATCGAAGCTACCGGCTTGCCCAAGGTAACCATGGGCAACCCAGAGCAATTGAAGGTGGGGGAATGGGTAGTGGCGATTGGCTCACCTTTTGGCCTTGAAAGCACCCTGACCGCAGGGGTGGTCAGTGCCAAGGGCCGCGCACTGCCACAGGAAAATTTTGTACCGTTCATACAGACAGATGTGGCGATTAACCCAGGTAACTCGGGTGGTCCATTATTCAACCTGAAGGGTGAGGTGGTCGGCATCAATTCCCAGATTTATAGCCGTACCGGGGGTTATATGGGCCTGTCTTTTGCCATTCCGATCGATGTGGCTATGGATATTTCCAACCAGTTGCGTGCGACCGGCAAAGTCACTCGCGGCTGGCTCGGCATCGGCATCCAGGAAATCAACAAGGAGCTGGCAGAGTCTTTCGGTATGAAAAATACCAATGGCGCGTTGGTGTCCAATGTGGAAAAGGGCAGTCCGGCTGAGAAGGGTGGCCTTGAAGCTGGCGATGTGATCTTGAAGTTCGATGGCAAGGCCGTCGAGGCTTCATCTGACTTGCCCAGGATTGTAGGGGCGACCAAGCCGGGTAAGCAGGTGCCGGTAGAGATTCTGCGCAAGGGCAAGACCAGAAGTCTGACGGTTGCGCTGGGTGAGATGCCGACAGAAAAAGATGAAGTGGTAGCCGCTTCAAAAGCGCCAGCCAAGGCCGAGGTCAATCGCCTGGGTCTGATTTTGCGTGACTTGACGCCGCAACAGAAGAACAGGATTGGCGGGCGTAATGGCCTGCTAGTGGTTGAATCGCAAGCACCAGCTGCACAGGCCGGTATTCGTCGCGGTGATGTAATTCTCGGCGTCAATAATACCGAGGTGCAGAGCCTGGAACAGTTCGACAAGCAGATTGCCGGGATTCCGGCAGGCAGAACGGTTGCCTTGCTGGTTTTACGCGATGAAAATACGTTGTATGTTCCGGTCAAGATAGGTGCAGCCAAGTAGCATGAATGATGCGTTAGTGCTGCGAATACTGTAAAATCAAGGCATTCAAATAGCCAATTCACAAGAGGGGCGCTCCGGCGCCCTTCTTGTTGGTTTTACACCAGCATTCTAAGCGCCAGCATTTATGAAAAATATCCGAAATTTCTCCATTATTGCCCATATCGATCATGGCAAATCGACCTTGGCCGACCGCATCATCCAGACGTGCGGTGGCTTGTCTGATCGTGAGATGGAGTCGCAGGTCCTGGATTCCATGGATCTTGAGCGCGAACGTGGCATCACCATCAAGGCGCAGACCGCAGCCTTGCAATACAAGGCGCTCGATGGCCGGGTTTATCAACTCAACCTGATTGATACCCCGGGGCACGTGGACTTTTCCTATGAGGTCAGCCGTTCGCTTTCCGCCTGTGAGGGCGCTTTGCTGGTGGTGGATGCATCGCAAGGAGTGGAGGCGCAGAGTGTCGCCAATTGCTATACCGCGATTGATCTTGGTGTGGAAGTCACCGCCGTACTGAACAAGATTGATTTGCCTTCTGCGGACCCGGATCGTGTCATTCAGGAAATTGAAGACGTGATTGGTATCGAGGCCAGGGATGCCGTGCGATGCTCAGCCAAGACTGGTGAGGGCGTGGTTGATGTCCTGGAAGCTGTAGTGAGCCGGATACCCCCGCCGAAGGGAGAGCCCGGTGCGCCACTCAAGGCGCTGATCATCGACTCCTGGTTTGACAACTATGTCGGTGTCATCATGCTGGTGCGCGTGGTGGATGGTGTGCTGCGTCCCAAGGACAAGATTCGCATGATGGCGACCAAAGCAGTTCACCTCTGCGAGCAGGTGGGTGTATTTACACCAAAGGCCTTGGTAAAAGAGTCGCTTTCTGCAGGCGAGGTCGGGTTCATCATAGCCGGCATCAAGGAACTGAGTGCGGCCAAGGTGGGCGACACCGTAACGCTTGAAAACAGGCAGGCGGCAGAACCTTTGCCCGGCTTCAAGGAAGTGCAGCCACAGGTGTTTGCCGGTCTCTATCCGGTCGAATCCAATCAGTTTGAAGCATTACGCACGGCCCTCGAAAAGCTGCGCCTGAATGATGCTTCCCTGCAATTCGAACCGGAAAACTCGACTGCGCTGGGCTTTGGCTTCCGTTGTGGTTTCCTCGGTCTTTTGCACATGGAAATCGTGCAGGAACGGCTGGAGCGCGAATATGACATGGATCTTATTACCACCGCACCGACCGTGGTATATGAACTGCTGTTGAAGTCAGGCGAAGTGCAGCAGATCGAGAATCCATCGCGCCTGCCGGAACCATCACGTATTGAAGAGATCCGTGAACCCATTATCAAGGTCAATCTGCTGATGCCGCAGGATTACGTTGGCCCGGTCATGACCTTGTGTACGGGTAAGCGTGGCATACAGCGCAATATGCAGTATATGGGACGCCAGGTCATGCTGACTTACGAGCTGCCGTTGAACGAAGTGGTGCTCGATTTCTTTGATAAACTGAAGTCCGTTTCGCGTGGTTACGCCTCCATGGATTATGAATTCCTCGAGTTCCGTGCGGCTGACCTGGTGAAACTGGATATCATGGTGAATGGCGAGCGGGTTGATGCCTTGTCGCTGATTGTGCATCGTGCGAACAGTGTTTATCGTGGCCGTCAGTTATGTGCCAAGATGCGGGAGCTAATTCCGCGCCAGATGTTTGATGTGGCGGTGCAGGCGGCGATCGGTGCCAACATCATCTCTCGCGAGACAGTCAAGGCGATGCGCAAGAACGTCCTGGCAAAATGTTACGGCGGCGATATAACGCGCAAGAAGAAGCTGCTGGAGAAACAGAAAGAAGGCAAGAAGCGCATGAAGCAGGTGGGTAATGTGGAAATTCCGCAAGAAGCCTTCCTGGCGATTTTGCAGGTTGAAGACAAGTAAGTTGAATAGACGATTTAATAATTAAGGCGGACTTAATGATGTTTGCATTGTTCATGTTGGTGATATTGGCAGTTACAGGCCTGGTCTGGCTGCTGGATAGCCTGTTCTGGCGTAAGAAACGCACGGTCGGCAGCGCCGAGCCGGTCATCGTTGAGTACTCTAAGAGCTTTTTCCCGGTGATTCTGGCGGTCTTTCTGATACGCTCCTTTGTTGTTGAGCCTTTCAAGATTCCGTCCGGCTCCATGATGCCAACCTTATTGGCAGGGGATTTCATCCTGGTGAACAAGTTTACTTATGGTTTGCGTGTCCCTATCCTGAATAACACATTTATTGAAGTAAACAAGCCCCAGCGCGGTGACGTTGCGGTTTTCCACTTTCCTCCGGATCCGTCCATCGATTACATCAAGCGCATCATCGGTGTGCCTGGCGATAAAATTGCCTATCGCAACAAACAGTTGTTTATCAATGGTGAGCCGGTGGAAATGAGTCTGGTGGGGGATTATCAATATGTGGCTTCCGGCCTCAATCTGGTCACTGCCAAGCATTATCGGGAACAGCTCGGTGAGGTTAATCACGATGTGCTGTTAGAAGAAAGCGGTCTCACCATAGATGGCGAAACCGAAGTGCCTGCTGGACATTATTTTGCGATGGGCGATAATCGCGATAACAGCAGGGACAGTCGCTCCTGGGGTTTTGTGCCGGACGATAACCTTGTTGGCAAGGCATTCATGATCTGGTGGAATTTCGATGATTTTGGCCGAATCGGCAGCACTATTCATTAAGGGGGAGTCATGCAAAAACAACGTGGAATGACGTTTATCGGTTTGGTGTTAATGATTGCAGCGATTGTTTTTGTGGCAATCATCGGCATGAAGATGGTGCCTGCATATCTGGAGTTCATGTCGGTAAAGAAGGCCTTGAACAATATCGCTACCAAGCCTGAGTTCGGGGAAATGACCAACAAGGACATTTATGAGTCCTTCAACAAGACCGCTGCGATTGATGACATCGACAGCATCAAGGCCAAGGAATTAATCATTTCACAGTCTGATGCTGGCCCTGTGGTCATAGCCGAATATCAGGTAGTGGTACCGCTGATGGGCAATGTCAGTGCCTTGATCGATTTCTATGCTTCTACGGATGAATAACCGGCAAGGGACGAGCAAGACCTGATGCAAGCCCATGGACTAGAGCGACTGATAGATTATCAATTCAAGAATCAGTCTTTGTTGCAGCAGGCGCTGACGCACAGAAGTCACGGCAGTCAGAATAACGAACGTCTTGAATTCCTCGGTGATGGCGTACTCAACTTCATCATCGCACACCAGCTGTATCAGCGTTTCTCCAAACTGAGTGAAGGTGATTTGAGCCGTATGCGGGCTCAACTTGTGAAGGAGCCTACACTGGGGGAACTCGCTGCCAGCCTCAATCTGGGCGATCATTTGCGGTTGGGTGAAGGTGAGCTTAAAAGCGGCGGATGGCGTCGTCCATCTGTGCTGGCCGATGCACTTGAAGCGATTGTTGGTGCCGCTTATCTGGATGGTGGCTTTGAGGCTGCCGAGCAGATGGTAGTTCGCCTGTTTACTCCCTTGCTCGAAAAGCTCGACCCCAAAGCCATAGGCAAGGATCCGAAATCCCTGTTGCAGGAGTATCTGCAGGGGCGCAAGATGGAATTGCCGGAATACAAGCTCGTGGCTACCGAAGGCGAGGCACATTGTCAGACTTTCCGTGTCGAATGCCATATCGGCAAGCTGAATATCACTACATCCGGTGAAGGCACAAGCCGCCGCGCTGCCGAGCAGCAGGCAGCGGAACTCGCATACAAAAAGGTAATGCATGTCCAAGAGAAAAATTGAGCAAAACATTGGGCAAAACGCCGAGCAGAACGCAGTGCAAGATAACACTGTAGCGGATTTTCGTTGCGGCACGATCGCCATTGTCGGCCGTCCGAATGTCGGAAAGTCTACGCTGCTTAATCACATTCTCGGCCTCAAGCTCAGTATCACGTCACGCAAGGCGCAAACGACGCGCCATCGTCTGCTGGGGATACATACGACCGAAGATACCCAGTATCTCTTTGTTGATACACCGGGCTTTCAGCAAAAACATATCAACGCGCTGAACAAATCACTTAACAAAACCGTGACTCAGGTGTTGACGGAAGTCGATGTCGTGCTGTTTGTCATCGAGCCCATGCATCTGGGGGAGGCTGACCGCCTTGTGCTCAAGTTGCTGCCTAAGGACAGGCCGGTGATCCTGGTGGTCAACAAGGCTGACCTGATGGGCGACAAGGGCAACCTGCTGCCGTTGATTCAGGATTTCGACCTTGAATTCCCTTTTGCCGCCATTGTGCCGGTCAGCGCCAAGAAGAATCTGTATCTGGATGAATTGATGGCTGCCATTCGATCCTATCTGCCGGTGCAGCCGGCGATGTATGGAGAGGACGAACTGACAGACAAGAATGAGCGTTTCCTGGCTGCAGAGATGCTGCGGGAAAAGGTATTCCGTTTTCTCGGGGATGAAATCCCTTATGCAGTCGCCGTCGAGATCGAGAAATTTGAGCAGGAAGGCAAGTTGCGTCGCATACACGCGGCGATCATTGTCGACAAACCCAGCCAGAAGCCCATGCTGATCGGCAAGGGCGGCGAAAAGCTCAAGCAGATATCGACCGAAGCCAGACAGGATATGGAAAAGCTGTTCGGTGGCAAGGTCTGGCTGGAAGTATGGGTCAAGGTCAAGGGCGGTTGGGCGGATGATGAACGTGCCCTCAAAAGCCTGGGTTATTGATCCGTCAGCCCGCTACGATCCTTTATATTTCCTTCACGGTAACCTCATCGCGCTTCTCCTGATTAGTTATGGCCGTTACCAGTATCAATCGCCAGGATAACCAGCCGGTCTTCGTGCTGCACACCTATCCGTTCAAGGAAACCAGTCTGGTGGTGGAGCTGTTCTCGCGCGATTTCGGCCGTGTCGCGGCGGTCGCCAAAGGTGCCAGACGACCCAGATCCGCCATGCGTGGCATGCTGCAATCCTTTCAGCCACTGGTTGCCGCATGGTCGGGCAAGAACGAACTGCGTAACCTGCATAGCCTGGAATGGGGTGAGGGACTATTGCTGCTACAGGGGCAGGCCTTGATGTGCGGCTTCTATATGAACGAGCTGCTGTTGCGCCTGCTGCCGCGTGAAGATGCGCACGAAGCCTTGTTTGATTACTACGCGCAGACCTTGCGCGCGCTTTCCGGAATTCAGGCCAGCAGTCCGGATACGGCGATCACACTGCGCAGGTTCGAGCTGAAAATGCTGCAGGAGATGGGTTATGCCGTGCCCTTGGAGCATGATGAAGACGGTGCGCCCCTCATGCCTGAGCGATCCTATTTGTATATTCCGGAGCGTGGCGCCTGCAGTTTGCAGAGCGAGACCCGGCAGCAAAACGGAGTACAATTATCCGGCAAGACCTTACTGGATATGGGCCGCGATGAGTACGGCGAAGCGCAGACCCAGCAGCAGAGCAAACAGTTGATGCGCATGCTGCTTGGCCATTATCTCGGCGACAAGCCGCTGCATACACGGCAACTACTGATAGATTTACAGGAATTATGATCAAACTCGGCGTTAATATCGACCATGTCGCGACTTTGCGGCAGGCGCGCGGCACGCAGTACCCGAGTGTGGTACAGGCCGCCCTGCGTGCAGAAGAGGCGGGGGCAGACAGCATCACTATCCATCTGCGGGAAGACCGGCGTCATATTCAGGATGCCGATGTTTACGCTTTGCGTCCGTTACTGCAAACCAAGATGAATCTGGAAATGGCGGCGACCGACGAGATGGTCGATATCGCACTCAAGGTGCGTCCGCAGGATGTCTGCCTGGTGCCGGAGAAGCGCGAGGAGCGCACGACGGAAGGTGGGCTGGATGTAGTGAGCAATCAGGAGCGGATTGCAGAAATCTGCGACCGGCTGGGCGATGCCGGTATCCGCGTGTCGCTTTTTATTGCGCCGGATATCGAGCAGATCGAAGCTGCCAGTCAGGCAGGCGCGCCGGT
>PHCD01000004.1 GCA_002842135.1 Betaproteobacteria bacterium HGW-Betaproteobacteria-8
CCAGTTAAAGTCGAGAAACATTCTCCGTTCGCTCGTGACGTCAATACACAGGCTTGTCCATCTGCAATGGGTGGTAAAGACCAACAGCCTGCAGCGGTGGATCCAAAAGAACCAAACATCTTCTACGTGCCTACCAACAACTGGTGTATGGAAGATGAACCGCAAGAGCGTACACATACCCAACAAGGCACCGTGTATGTATTTGCTAACGTCTATATGTATCCGGAAAAACCAGGTGTCACCGGCAAGCTGAAGAAGTTCGACGTCGTCAGCGGCAAGACCCTGTGGGAAATCCCCGATCCATATCCTAACTGGAGTGGTGTGCTGGTAACCGACGGTGGTTTGGCGTTCTACGGTTCACTGGGTGGTGACTTCCGTGCTGTGGATCGCAAGTCCGGTAAAGTGGTTTGGAGCCGCAAGCTCGGTTCCGGCATCATCGGCAACCCTGTGACCTACAAGATAAAAGGCAAGCAGTATGTTTCCGTCTTTGCCGGTATCGGTGGCTGGATCGGTCTGCCTGTAACAGCCGGTCTGGATATGGATGACAAATATGGCGCGATTGGTGCAACTGCGATGGCCAAGGCATCCGGTCTGGACAAGATCCCGCAAGGTGGTGAGCTGTACACATTCCGCTTGTATGACTAAAAAAGCAGTAATGCAGTAGTTGAGTAAATTGGCCGAGGGTGGCGTTCATGCCACCTCTCGGCTTTTTGTAATCATCAAGATTTAAGGATTGTGATGAATAAAAAGCTTCATGTGTTATGGCTAGGGGTTGCTCTAGGCCTGCTTCCATCTGTTGCGGCAGCCGAAAAAGCCGAACCTCTGCGTGTTTGTGCCGATCCGGGCAATATGCCGCTTTCCAATAATCAGGGTGAAGGTTTCCAGAACAAGATTGCCGATTTGATCGCCAAGTCCATGGGGACGCATGCCACGTACTTCTATCGCCCATATCTTAATCGCGGTTTGACCCGACAGACTTTTGACAATAACGAGTGCGACATCCTGATGGACATGTCGGCTGATGACAAACGCATGATGACGACCATGCCTGTTTACCGCAGTACCTTCGTACTGGCTTATCGCAATGATCGCGGCCTCGATATCAAAAGCCTCGACGATCCAAAATTGCTGAACGATATGAAAGTTGGTGTCTTCCAGCATTCCGCCATACGCACGGTTTTGCAGGAGCGCGGCATCAAGCGCGAAAACACCATCGTGAAAACTATAGCGCACGATGCAGACCTTTTGCCGGAAAGACAGCCGCACGTGCAAGTGCGTGACGTGGTGGATGGCAAGCTTGATGCAGCGGCCATCTGGGGGCCAATGGCCGGCTGGTATGTCAGCATGAAGAATGCGCCACTGACAATAAAGCCGTTGAATATGCTGGAAGACAATATGCCGCTCGAGTTCGAACTGGGCATCGGCATGAAGAAAAACTCACACGCGATGAAGGCTCGCATCGAGAAAGTCATGCTGGAGAACAAGGACCAGATTCGCAAGATCCTGGACGATTATGGTGTCCCGCTGGTGCAATGTGATCATTGTGTCGTTTCTGGCGATCTGCCCAGCCATGGCGCCTACCAGGCGCATGCCAGGCGCTCGTTGAACTCCATCAAAGTCAAAATGACCCCGCCGAACGAAATCCCGGCGTTGATCGACGCTGCCGTCAAATCCGGTTCATCGCTTGACCAGGAATTGATCAATGCCACCTTGCAGACTGACACCAACCGTATCGAATATCTGCTTCAACATGGTGCCGATATCAATGCGAAGGATGTCGAAGGCATGACTTCGTTGATGCATGCAGTTAAAACCACCGATCTGACACTAATCAACGGGCTGCTTGAATATGGGGCAGACCCAAACCTGCAGGACAACGATGGATGGACCGCATCCATGCATGCTGTACGACAGAACGATGGCAAGGTCATGCGTCTGCTAGCCAAGTTCCAGGCCAATTTTGACCTTCTCAACTATCAGGGCTTCAGTGCGCTGGGTCTAGCCGTGCAGGATAACCGTTCCAATGTGGCGGTCGCCATGCTGGATCGCGGTGCCAAGGCCTCAGTTGTCATGGGCGATTCAGGCTATACGCCACTGATCATTGCGGCAAAAGCCGGCAACAAGGTGATGGCGCAAACGCTATTGCAATATGGAGCCAAGCCCAATGAACAGAATGCTGGCGGTTTTACTGCACTGATGCTGGCTGCTGCCAGGAATGATGTGGACCTGGTGCATTTGCTGGTGAAGTCTGGCGCCAATACTGAGATCCAGAGTGTCGGCGGTAAAACCGCAAAGATGATTGCTCGGGAAGAAAACGCAAAAGAAGCATTGGCCATTCTGGAGTCATATCAGCACACAAAATCATGACCATTTCCACTCCCTTCTAATCATTTTACGAGCAAGGGAACGGCTTCAAATCACCTCAAGTTTTTTTTAACAAGAAAGGCAAAATAATGACCATTCGTCGTATCTCCATGTTTTCTGTATCGCTTGCCATATTGGCAGCTCTGGCCGGTCCGGGCTGTGCTTCGGCAGATTTGTCTGCCGCAGAATCTACAGCCAGTGTTCCGGTAGTGGCAGAAGCGCCGCAGATGGAAGACGGTTTTCCGGCCCCAGCGCAGAAAGCGAAACCTGTTGCCGGAGCGCCAACCGAACCTGTCATGGGCGGCAGCATGACCCCATTGGAACGGGTTGCGGCTACACCTAAAGGCGAGTTGAAAAATCCCTATGTCGATGCCAATGACAAGGTGCTGGAACTTGGCCGCAAGAAATTCTTGTCGGCCAGTTGCAATGGCTGTCACGGCGGTACCGGCGGCGGCGGCATGTGTCCTCCACTTTCAAACGAAGTATGGGTCTATGGCAGTGACGACGACACCCTGTATCGCTTGATTGCCCTGGGCAGCGATGAGTTCACCAAACAGACCGGCGTTCCCCGCAAGGGCCGTGAAAACGTGGTCGGCCCCATGCCAAGCCATGGCGCTATCGTCAAGACGGATGATGACATGTGGAAGATCATCACCTTCATTCGTTCCGTCTATCGTGGCGATCCATCCAGAAAGGACTGGTAGTTATGATGGGGTTATATCGAATTTGTCTTGCAGTTTTTCTTGGGATGTTGTGCCTGGTTCCTGGATTAAGCGGCTGTGCTCAAAGCTCACAGAAATCCGCAGAGGTTGGAATCTGGAAAGCCGTTGCCCCAAAGGACATGCAGGGCGAATTTGGTAAACATGATGTGTTAGGTCTGATTTCCGGCCACCGGATACTCACCGATTGTTCAATCAACTGGTTGGATCCTGATGATGGTAAGCGATACTGCTTTAGTAGCGGTACTTCTCTTTTGTATTTTCAGGAACAGCCTAAAACTAATATTAGAAGGGCTACTGAAGTTTGGGAAAACATGAAAATAGACTCCAGCAAGTCCATGGAATAATCGCTGCACTGGGACTGCTGTTGGTATCAACAGCAGCTGTCGGCGCGCCATTTGCCTATATTACCAATCAGGGATCGGATACCGTTTCCGTGATTGATCTGGCGGTGGATGAGGTGTCGGCTGATATTTCGGTAGGAAAAGGTCCGGTCGGCATCGCTATCGATCCGGTTCAGGGGCGTGTCTATGTCTCCAATGTCGATGATCGCTCGGTCTCGGTCATTGATATGCGGAGCAATCGGCTTGTGCATAACATCCAACTCCAGATTGCGCCGGTCGGCTTGGCATTGAGCAAGTCCGGCGGCCAGTTGTTCGTCGCAGACTGGTTTCATGATCGCGTGTTGCTGATTGATACGGAAAGTTATCAGCAGACCGGTGAGATTGAGATAGGCGAGGCACCCTCCGGCATGGAGGTCAGCCGCGAGGGTGCAAGCTTGTATGTGGCCAATCGTGACAGCGATGATGTTGGAGTGGTTGATATTCGCAGCCGCAAGGTGATATCAAAAATCCCGGTTGGCAAACACCCGTTTGGCATGGCTTTGAGTGGTGACGGCAAACATCTGCTCGTGGTTAATGTTGAGAGTAATTCGGTCTCTGTCATCGACACGCACCGTGACCAGGTAGTTGCGACCATTCCAGTTGGAGAGCATCCGTATTGCGTGACTTCAAGCCCTGATGGGCGTTTTGCCTACGTTAGCAATACCGGCGAAGACACGGTCTCGGTAATTGATGTTCAGGCCAGAAAAGTCCTTGCAACCATTGATGTGGATGGTTTCCCCGAGGGAGTTTCGTTCGACGCCAGGCATCAGCGTGTCTATGTCGCCAGCTGGATGGATAACGCTGTCTCGGTCATAGACGCAAAAACCAATCGCAAGATAAAGAGCATTTCAACCGGCTCGCAGAGCCGTTCATTTGGCCAATTTATTGGCTATTCTGTTCAACCATAAAGAGGAAATTGTGATGAAACTCAAACATTTGTTAGCCGTATCTACATTGGGCCTGGCTATTCATGCCACCGCGGCCGTTGCGCCCAGCCAACAGAAAGTCATCAAGGAGGTGACCATTCAGGCTGAACCGGCAAAAGTCTGGATACTGGTCAAGGACTTCGGTGCGATCCATCAATGGCACCCTGCCGTGGCCAGCACCCAGCTGGAGATGAGGAAGGACGATAGCGGCGCGGATGTGCAGCATCGTCTGCTGACACTCAAGGGTGGTGGAACGATACTAGAGAAACTGGTAGGCGCACCGGATGCGGACATGAAACTGGAATATCGTATCGTTGAAGGCGTACTGCCGGTCAGCGGCTATCGATCCATTATGCAGGTCAAGGCTGGCGCAACGCCAAGTGAGACGGTGGTAACCTGGACAGGACGTTTTTACAACAAGGCATACTCCGTTCACGCTCCGGCAGGAGAAGACAATGCGGCAGCCATTGCGGCAGTGGAGGGCGTTTATGACGCCGGATTGGCTGGGCTGAAAAGCGCAATAGAGAAAAAGTGATATCAAGGTTTATTTGGAAAGGAAAGCCAAGCATGAGAAGTATCTGGATTTTAGCGGCAGCTTTGTTAATGCCATCGATCGCGTTGGCACACGGCCCAAGTCCGCAGAAGATCGTGAAGGAAATCGTTATTAAAGCTGAGCCGGAAAAAGTCTGGGCAACACTGAAGGATTTTGGTGCTATCGCCCAATGGCATCCAGACGTGGCAAGTATCAAGGTAGGGGAGCTTAAGGATAACGAGAGCGATGCCACCTTGATGCACCGTACGATTCAGTTCAAGGATGGTACCAGCATCACCGAAAAGCTGAGGGAAGCCAAAGATGATGAACTCAAGCTCGACTACAAAATGGTGGATGGCACGGTGCCGGTCAGTAATTATCGGGCAGTGATGCAGGTGAAGCCAGGAAGCAGTGCAGGAGAATCTGTTTTAACCTGGACAGGCCGTTTCTATAACATGGCAAACAGCATGGAAGCGCCACCAGGGAAAGATAACCCAACTGCTGTGGCGGCCATCAACAAAATTTATGATGCCGGTCTGGATGGTATCAAGCGCTATCTTGAGAAGTAATGGGCGAGGATCTATTTATGGGAAAAACTCCCATAGTAATTCGGGATTATAAGCCTAGTGACTCATTCTTTAATTCCTTAAGATGACATCTACACTTCATAAGCGGCTGGCTACCTGACTTAGCCAACAAGCATCTCCTGATGTGTGTCTCCATAGCTCAGCCAGGCACTGCAAGGTGTCTGGTTTTTTTTTCAAAAATTTAAGGAATTACGATGAAATTCAGTCCGAGCCATGCAATTCTGACAGGTGTATTTTCCCTATTTTTTCATCAGGCCATCGCAGCTCCGCTAGCCTACGTGCCCAATGAAAAGGATGGCACGATATCCGTGATTGACACCAGCACCGACAAGGTGACCCATGTATTACCGAAAGCCGGTAGCCTCGGGAAAAGAATCCAGGCCGCGGCATTGGATGCAAGCGGCCAGCATCTTTATGTAGTAGTTCGTGACGATAATGCCGTGGCAAAGCTGGATCTGGCTACGGGCAAAGAACTTTCTCGTGTATTCATAGGCGATGAACCCGAAGGCATCAACATTTCTCCTGACGGCAAAACTTTGGCTGCCTGCCTTGAGGAGGATTATGCAGTATCTTTCCTGGATTTGACGACTTTTAAACTGAAACAGACATCGAAAACTCAGGGTAAGAATCCTGAACATTGTGTGTACAGCCCGGATGGAAAATGGCTGATTGCCAGTAACGAGAAAAGTGGCGACCTGGATGTTTTCGATGCAACCAAAATGCAGTCGGTTCGCCTGATTAAAGGCAGCAAGCATCCAAGAGGCGTAGGCTTTTTACCCAGCGGCAAGGTCTTTTATGTTGCTAACGAGGCCGGAAACCAGGTTGAAGTTATTAGCGTCGGTGACTGGAAAGTTCTTGAGCGGATTAAAGTTGGGGTTCGCTCAAATGGTGTGGTTGTGTCACCAGATGGCGCAAGAGTCTATGTCAGTAACGGCGGTGAAGCTTCTGTCAGTATCATCGACACCAAAAGTAACAAGGTCATCAAGACAGTCAAGGTCGGTGAGCGGCCATGGAACATGGCATTAACCCCTGATGGCAAAAAACTCTATGTTGCCAATGGACGTTCCAACTCCATATCCGTAATTGATACCGTCAAGCTTGAACATCATGCTGATATTTCCGTCGGTTCATTTCCGTGGGGTGTGGTAATCCACTGATTGTTGCAAACTTCTTGATACGTATCCAAAGAGCGTCATGACTGTCAGGCTGAATTGGCGGAAGTTATGGCGCTCCTTGCTTGCAGGGATCATCTGTCTTGCCGTGAGCTTACAAGCGCAGGCGGGTGTTATTGGTGATGAGTTATGGCCCGCGATACAAGCGGCTTTTTTTGCAGGCAAAACCGTAGAGGATGGAAGTCAGCTGATCCAGATTACGGTGCCGGCCGTAGCTGAAGATGCTGGTATTGTCCCGATCTCAGTTGGAATCGATACCTTTCATTTGGCCGCATTGCAGGTTGCAAAGGTTTATCTGATTACTGATGCAAATCCTGTACAGCTGACTGCCATTTTTCATTTTCCCGACAATAAACAACCGATCCATTTTTCGACCAGAATCCGTCTAGAAAAGAGTACTTATGTGCGTGCCATTGCAGAAACCAGAGATGGCAGGTACTACATGCATAAAGTCGGGATTAAGACGCCAGGCGGTGGCTGTGGTGGAGGCGTTGGCTCTGATGAAGCACAACTGAGAGCGGAGGCGGGAAGAATGAAGGTTCAGTTGGCTGATCCTGCCCGTTACGGCGAGGTCAATACACTCAGCCTTAACATTAAACATCCAATGCGGACCGGGTTTGAGCGGACAGTTTATGGCTATTATGCAAAACCATACTTTATCAAGCGTCTCGATTTCATGCTGGATAATACGCCTTTGATGTCAGTCGATATAGGTGTCGGCATCAGCGCCAACCCCTATATCCGATTTGATTTTATTCCGTCCGGACTGGCTACGATTGAAATCCTGGCCCAGGATAATGAGGATCGACATTACCAGCAGGAAATCCGGATTCCCTGATTATGTAATGTTCAGGGTGCTGCTATTTTGACGCTGTATATTGCCCAATGTTGTTCTCCAGAGAGTGTCAGAGAGCAGCCTAGCGGTGTTGGCATCAGTCCGGGCGACAATAGGTGCCGGGTGTGATCGGCGGTTTGTACCCCCATAAACCAGCGATCGACCCAAACTTCAAATGACCTGTCCGGGTCCAGGTTCACCAAGGCAATTAAATTGCCGCCCTTGAGCGCGCAATCTGCATCTTCCAATTCAATCAGCCTGACCTTACCAGAATCGTCGCTCGATGAATCTTCCGCCAGCGCAGGGTTAAATATGCTTAAACCGCCAATCAATAGAACGACGGTCAACTTGAGAATTGTGGTCTTTTGGCAAGAAATCATGGCTTTGTATATTTCCCGATGGTTATAGACGACTTTAGCTAAAACGGTAGGAAGGCTGCTGATTCAATGGTGGAAGGGGCTGGTATCAGGGCTTGCGCTGACTTTCTTGCATGGGCCTTTGCATCGGATTCCAGCCGCTGTTTAATCGAAATCAGGATCGATTCGATCTCCTGTATCTCAGGGCCTTCGATACGGAGGCCGCTATTTGCCTGTATTAGTTTCCAACGCACGATATCTGTATTACGTGCGGAAATGTATAAGCGTTGCGGGTCGGCAGGTTCGGAGAAAAGGAATTCTGTCTTGCCGCCGTAGGCAGAAATAATCATGGTTTGCATGCCGGTGATCAGCGCCAGAATCCGGTCGCCGTGAAAATCCAGACTGAATGCCATTTCCAAAGCCGATATGCCCTGCGCTTCCCGGAGGGCATCGAACTTCCAGCCGAAGGGGCCTTCAAACACCCATTGCACCATTTCCTCGGGGCTGACGGAGGCGCTTTTCTGGAGCTCCTGGGGATTGAGCCTGTATAGGCTGAGCATGGCCAGGCGCAAATCATCCGTGTGTTTTTCAACCATCTTTCTGCTGGAAGGTGCGATGCGTTCCGGCTTTTCTGAGCTTTTTGATGGGTGAGATTTTTGCAGTTGCTGGGAGTCCTCGGCAATTGCACTCGTGAAAACAGGCAGGAGCGCCAGGTAAAGTACCGTAATCGTGGCGGTTTTATTGGAAGAATATTGATGTCTATTGCCCATGTGACACTCCCGTCATGATTCACTCAATTTAATTGCAGCAGAGGCAAAAAAAACCGGCTCACTGAGCCGGTTGTTAAAAGTATTTCCGCTATGGAGTGACGAATATACTATGGAGGAGAAAGCGAAACTTAAAGCCAAGTTCCAAATTTCACGTGCCTATGGTGATGTATCGGAGCTTTGGATAACAGTGAATTATTCCTCTGGGACCTGTAAATTATTCCCTTTTTCCAGAACTCCGTAACGAATCGCTAAATGCACTAATTGCCCGGTCGTTTGCGCTCCCAGTTTTTGCCGGACCTGTGTCTGGATATTGGCAGCAGTCTTGTAACCTATTTGCAGGTGCTCAGAAATTCCTGACAGGGACTCTCCTTCGGCGATTCTTCGAAATACCTCGAATTCACGTGGAGACAACCTATCCAGTGGCTTGTCAGCGGGGGAGAGGCGTTCGAGCGCCAGGTGTTGTGCCAGTTCATGTGCGATATACCGGCCACCGCGCAGAATTTGTGTAATAGCTTTCAGCAGGGTTTCAGGCGCATCGGTCTTGACTACATAGCCACGCGCGCCGGATTGTATGGCTCTGGACGCGTAGATATTATCGTCATGCATGCTGAAGATGAGGACTTTTGCGTGAGTATCTCGCGACAGTATGCGCTGCAGGGTTTCCATGCCGCCTATACCTGCCATGTCCAGATCCAGCAAGCCGATATCCGGCCGGTGTTCCTGCCATAGCGCGACGGCTTTCTCGCCGTTCTCGGCTTCTGCAACAATCTGGTGTCCGGCATTTTCCAGCAGAAGCCTGAGTCCTTGCCTGACCACTCCGTGGTCATCAGCCAATAATATTTTCGACATATGCATTTTTTCTTGTAGGGATGAATGGAATGATTGCAGTGATGACTACGCCTGCGCCTGGATTGGACATCAGCCTGAATTTGCCTTGTACTGACTCGATGCGCTCGCGCATACCGGTCAGGCCGAACGAATTGAAAGAATCCGTGGTTTGAAAACCGATGCCATCGTCCTTGATGCACACCAGAAGGTGGCCGGCCAGATCCTGGAGGTTGATATTGATGCTCACATGATGTGCTTGCGAGTGCTTGGAGATATTGGTCAAGGCCTCCTGGACGATTCGGTAAATGATGATGCTGATGGGTTCTGGCAGTTGGCTGCATGATTCATCCAGCGTAAGTTTGCAATCGATGTCCGGATTCTGGCTGCGCCAGTCTTGTGCCAGTAACTGAATCGCTTCAACCAGGCCATGAGCATCCAGGGCGGCAGGCCTGAGGCGTTTGATAATTCTTTTGATGGCAGTCTGTATGTGTTCTGCATGCTTGGCAATGCGTGTTAAATGGACTGTTGCCGTCGTACTGTTGTCGATTTTTGGAATGGTTGCGGCATCGAGCCTGATAGCCGTTAAGTATTGGCCGACATCATCGTGTATCTCCCGTGCCAGCCGGCAACGCTCTTCTTCTTGAGCTTGCATCGCGTGTCCCGCCAGTGCGCGATTTTCCAGAAAGAGTTGGCCAAGTTCCTTTTCGGCGAGATATTGCTCAGTGATATCAGTGAAATAGCCATGAATTTCCTGCAGCTTGCCCTGTTCCGACAGTGCAGGCCTGAATCGGGCCATCACAACCCATGCACCCTTGTCTGGTCTTTGCAGCTCGAGTTCTGCAAAGTCCAGGTGACCTGATTCAGGGCAGATATGGATAATGTTTTGCCACTTCTGGCCA
Organism: Betaproteobacteria bacterium HGW-Betaproteobacteria-8; assembly: GCA_002842135.1. Next base: position 10,372 of record PHCD01000004.1, read on the forward strand.
AGGGCCTTGGCGACGCTGAATTCCTGTTGACCATTTAAGGCCATCCCGGACATGGTGCGGAAAGCTTCATTGCAAATCAGGATGTTGCCTTCCCTGTCTGCAATGAAATTCCCGCTCAGGCCTTCTTCAAACAGTGTCTGGAATCTGGTCAGGCTTTCATGGGACTTCTTCTCGGCTTTGATACGTACATCAATCTCTGCCGCCAGTTCGTACATGCGTCGTACAGAAAACCAGGAGGAGACCAGAGCAATGGCCAGGAATACCAGTGGAAGTTCGTCAATTTCATAGTGATCCAGCGGGGCTGACCATGCAATGAAACGTTCAGCCAGGTCAAAGGTTGCGGATAGCACATACACCATGGCGACTATACATACCGCCACAATTAAATCGCGTCGCTGATTATTCTGCCCGGATTTTTTAAGGACACTTTTCATAATGGGAATGATTTTCTTCCATGCGCAAGTGCGGCGGTAGTGAATTTTTCCTGAATTAGGCCACTTGCCCAGCCACCCTTTCAGGACATGAATTCTTTCATCTATCAGCGGGAATCTTTCATCTACATAAGGTGTAACAAGTTGTTAACAATGCAAGCCTGCCAGACGGGAACGTTGGCAGGGGTTTGTAATTTAACCAAATTCAGGAGAGGTAACTATGAGAAGCAAATTAGGCAGCGTCAGGCTTGGCGCAACCATCGGTAGTCTGCTTGCATTGACTGCAATGCAGGCTGCTGTGGCTGGCCCGGATCTGAATAAGCGTGAGGCAGATCCAAATCAATGGCCGCTGCAAACAGGCAATTTCTATGGGCAGCACAACAGTACGCTGGATCAGATTAACAAGAAGAATGTTAAGGACGTTAAAGCGGCATGGTCATTCTCAACCGGCGTATTGCACGGGCATGAAGGTGCTCCGCTGGTGATCGGTGACATGATGTATATCCACTCCGCGTTTCCGAACAACACATACGCCATCAATCTGAATGATCCGGGCAAGATTGTCTGGTCCCATAAACCCAAGCAGGAAGCTTCAACCAAGGCAGTGATGTGTTGTGACATCGTTGACCGTGGTGTTGCCTATGGCGAAGGCCAGATTATCAAGAAACAGGCTGATGGACATCTGCTTGCACTGGATGCCAAAACCGGCAAGGTGAACTGGAAGGTTGAGGTCTGCGATCCAAAAGTTGGTTCAACGCTGACCCAGGCGCCATTCGTTGCCAAGGATACCGTGCTGATTGGTTGTTCCGGTGCTGAGCTTGGTGTTCGCGGTGCCGTTAATGCATTCAACCTGAAGACCGGTGAACTGAAGTGGCGTGCTTTTGCTACCGGTTCCGATGATGCTATCCGTATCGGCAAGGACTTCAACAAGCACAATCCGCATTATGGTCAATTCGGCCTCGGTACCAAGACCTGGGAAGGTGACGCCTGGAAAATCGGCGGCGGCACCAACTGGGGCTGGTATGCCTATGATCCCAAGTTGAACCTGTTCTACTACGGTTCCGGTAACCCTGCACCATGGAACGAAACCATGCGTCCGGGCGACAACAAGTGGACCATGACCATCTGGGCGCGCGATCTGGATACGGGTGAAGCCAAGTGGGGCTATCAAAAGACGCCTCACGATGAGTGGGACTTCGCCGGTGTGAATCAGATGGTGCTGACCGATCAGCCGGTCAATGGCAAGAATACGCCATTGCTGAGTCACATTGACCGTAACGGTATTCTCTACACCCTCAATCGTGAAACTGGCGGTTTGATTGTGGCGGAGAAAGTCGATCCTGCAGTCAACGTGTTCAAGAAGGTTGACCTGAAGAGTGGCGTGCCTGTACGTGATCCGGAGTTCTCAACCCGCATGGATCACAAGGGTACCAACATCTGTCCATCCGCCATGGGTTTCCACAACCAGGGTCTGGATGCCTACGATCCTGACTCACGTACCTTGTATGCCGGCCTGAACCATATCTGTATGGATTGGGAGCCGTTCATGCTGCCATACCGTGCTGGCCAATTCTTCGTCGGTGCAACGCTGGCGATGTACCCTGGCCCGAATGGCCCAACCAAGAAGGAGATGGGCCAAGTGCGTGCATTTGACCTGACTACCGGCAAAGCCAAGTGGACCAAATGGGAGAAATTCTCGGTCTGGGGCGGCACACTCTACACCAAGGGTGGCCTGGTTTGGTACAACACTCTGGATGGCTACATCAAGGCATTGGATAGCACCAACGGCAAGGAAATGTGGAAGTTCAAGATGCCTTCAGGTGGTATCGGTTCTCCTATGACCTATGCACATAAAGGCAAACAGTACGTCGGCAGTATGTATGGCGTCGGCGGTTGGCCTGGTGTTGGCCTGGTCTTTGACTTGACTGACCCAAGTGCCGGTCTGGGTGCGGTTGGTGCCTTCAAGGAACTGCAACATCACACCAATATGGGTGGCGGTTTGATGGTGTTCGGCCTGTAACTTCAAGAGCAATTTGTTGATTTAAAAGCTGTACTGCCGGGGAAAAGTTTATGCCCCGGCAATACAGTCAGTTTGACCAGGATTTATGCAGATAAAAGTTTGCCGGGAGTTCTTCCTAACACCTTCAAACAATTTATCTGGATACGTCTTGTATTAACAAAAAACTCTTAAAGGAATCTTTTCGGTATATGCAAACATTCAATCAGAAGTTTATACGTTTAGCGTTGAGTACCATTTTTACAGGAATGATGGGCTTGTCATCGGTTACTGGCTTTGCAGCGACAGAGCTCAATGTCTGTGCCGGTGAGAATGAGTTGCCTTTCTCAAATTCGAAGCTGGAAGGTTTTGAAAATTCCATTGCGGAATTGGTTGGAAAATCCCTCAACAGAAAAGTCAATTATGTGTTCTGGAAAGATGCTCGCCTGATCGTTCGCGATAACCTGGACAAGAACAAGTGCGATTTGATCATCGGGGTTGATACGACAGACCCCAGGGTCCTGAAAACAGAACCCTATTACAAGAGTAGCTATGTATTTATTACACGTGAAGACCGCAGCATCGATATTTCCTCATGGAGTGATGAACTTCTGAAGGAGCGGAATTTCCGTATCGGCGTGTTACCTGACAGTCCTGGCAAGGTCATGCTGCTGCAGATCAATCGTTTCGATGACATGTTCGATTACTTCTCCGAGAAGCAGCGCTACAAATCCACGCGGAATAAATATGTAAGAGTCGACCCGCTCGAGATCATGAATGATGTCGCTTCCAATTACATCCATGCTGCCATGCTCTGGGGGCCTGAAGTTTCCAGGTACATCAAACAGAGTCCAGTTCCGCTGAAGGTCCAGGTCGTCAAGGACGATGCGAAGAAGGCCAATGGCCAGCCAGTGCCCATGCATTATGAAGTGGCAATGGGCGTACGCATGGATGATGTTGAGTTGCAGACCGAGCTGAATCGCGTGATTGTCGAAAAACGCGATGAAATCGAGGCGATCCTGAAAAATGAAGGCATCCCGCTGTTGCCGATGACGACAAAATATTCGAGGAAATAATGTTTAGCTTATCTTTAAAACGCAGTAATTGTTCAGCTTTGTGTATGGCACTCATGATGACTGTTTTTTTACCGGCATGTCATGCCGGTGAGCAGTCTTCAACATCGAACGCCGGCTCCGAGCCTGCAGCCAAGATGGCAACCGCTGACAAAACTCCCGCAGCAGAAGCCAGCGGACCCATCCTGGAATTTCGCGGCACCATCTCTGGCGATGTATTGGATATGAACGACGGCAAAGGCACGGATACAAAAGCTGTGCATGAGTTTCTGCGTACCGGCAAGAACCCATATAACGACAATTCTGAAGTCATCAAAAACGGCTATACGATTTTTTCAACGGCCTGTTCCGGTTGTCATGGACACCTGGCGGAAGGCAAGTTGGGTCCGGCACTGGCGGATGATTATTGGACTTATCCAGGAAATGCCCTGGATAAAGGTTTATTTGAAACTATCTATGGAGGCGCTCAAGGCATGATGGGCCCGCAGCGCGGCATGATCTCCAAAGACGAAATTCTGCAAGTGATGAGTTGGTTACGCAGTATCTATAACGGCGACCCGAAAAAAGCCAAATGGAAGAAATGATTCATTGCTGAAGCCGTATTCCGCAGTTGTGCTTACTGGTGGCCTGCTGCGGTGATTTAGTCTCACCAGTAACCATATGACAAGAAGGAGATGTTCATGAAACGCATTTTCACAATGCTGGCTGTCGCAGGCGCAATGATTACATCCGGCGCGGCTTTCGCTTACGACGGCACAAATTGCAAGGAAGCGGGTAACTGCTGGGAAGCCAAGCCTGGATATCCTGCAAAAGTTGCTGGCTCCAAATACGACCCCAAGCATGACCCGGTCGAGATCGGCAAGCAGGAAGCCAGCATCAAGGCAATGGATGTACGCAATGCAAAACGTATTGCAAATGCCAAGGCGACAGGCAAGTTCGTTTACGAGCTTGATTAAGTCTGCGTAAAGGTTGGCCGGTTCCTCCGGGAGCCGGCCTTTCAGGCAGGGCGATTCAGGCAGGATATATATCGAAATTTTCGATGGGGTGTTTTGCCTGAATCGTCTTCAATGTGTCTCAATATCAGGTTCGCCATGCAACAAAACAATACAAATCTATCCGAATGGCGTGAGCGGGTGCTTGCATTCGAGCAGGCATTAAACAGCACGATGCTCGGCATGCAATCCCAGGTCCGTGCATTGACCATCACTGTCTTTTCCCGGGGCCATGTTTTGCTGGAGGGTGATGTAGGTGTCGGCAAGACTACGCTATTACGTGCAGCATCGCGATTGCTGGGTGGCGAGTATCAGCGGATCGAGGGTGCTATCGACCTGATGCCCAGCGATTTTCTTTACCACGCCTATCTTGACCAGAACGGGCAGCCTGCGGTCGCGCCGGGGCCGCTTCTGCAGCATGAGGAGGCTTTAGCGGTTTTCTTTTTTAATGAGATCAATCGGGCAAGGCCTCAGGCACATAGCCTTTTGCTGCGCCTGATGGCGGAGCGCAGCGTCAATGCCTTCAACCGCGAATACCACTTTCCGCATCTCACCGTTTTTGCTGACCGAAACCGGCTGGAGCGGGAGGAAACTTTTGAGCTGCCAGCTGCAGCACGTGACCGTTTCTTCATGGAAATCAATATTGATGCGCCTGATGACAGGGAACTGCAGAAAGAGTTGATGTTCAGCCAGCGATTTCATGATGTGGATTCACTGATTGCAAAGTTGCCGGCAGCGATTGTGCCATACACCGAACTCAATCAACTGGCAGAGAACATACAGGCAAGTGTTCGTGCGGAACTGCCATTGCAGGATTATGCCGTCAATTTGTGGCGTGCTTTGCTCAATCCGGCAGAGGCTGGTATCGAGCTGGATGATGTAGATACCACCAGGCTGATTGCAGGCGGTGCCAGTCCAAGGGGGATGGCCATGATGATGCGGGCAGCGCGTTGCCGCGCCTGGCTGGAAGGGCGTGATTATCTTGTGCCGGACGATATACGGACCGTGTTCTTTGAGACAGTGGCGCACCGGTTGTTTTTTACACCGGCTTATGAGCTGCGTCACAGCGAGATAGCACCGCGTTTTATTGACAGCGTGCTCGACAAAGTTTCCGCACCCTGAAGTTACTGTAAACCAAGTGCTTAGCTTTACCCCACAGGATATCTATTACAGGCTGAACTGGCGTGCCCGTGGCGCACAGCCAGGGAGTCATTCGACCCGTATGCCAGGCGGTAGCATGGATTTTCGTGGTTATGTGCCATTTCTTGAAAATCCAGACCCACGCCGCATTGATTTTCGTGCCAGCCTGCGCAGTATCCCGAAAAAGTTAATGTCCAAGGCTTTCTATGAGCGTGGTGCCGTCGATGTTGTCGTGATTCTTGATTTATCGGCTTCCATGCATTTTTCCGGGGCTGCCGATAAATTGCAGTTGGCAGCGGATATTGCTGCATCGATTGCCTGGTCGGCTACCCATCATGGAGATAACTTCTCAATGATTGTCTGCGATGACGAAGTCAGGTTGGATATGTTCCTGCCGCCATCTCATCGACAAGGCCTGGCGCAGGATGTTTATAACAGGCTTATGCATGCCAGGTTCAAGGATGGTTCAAATGCGTCTGCATTGACCCGGGCGGCAGAACTCCTGAGAAAAAAACGCTCACTGGTTTTTCTTCTCTCCGATTTTCATTTTGATGAAAAATTTATGCTTGAAACACTCATGACACTCGGCACGCATGATGTGCTTCCCCTGGTGTTATGGGATAGCGCTGAATATCGGAATGTCCCGGAATGGGGTTGGGCCAGGGTACGAGATATGGAAGGAACTGGTAGCGGGTCATTGTTTATGCGCCAGGTCATGGCCGCCAGGATCAGGCATGCCTATATGCAACGCCGCCAGGAAATCGTCAGTATCTGCAGGCAGGCAGGCGCTCGCACACCATTCTTTACCGAAGACAGCTTTAAAGCAGAGCAGTTGACGCGGCATCTGCTGGAGAGGTGCTGATGAGTACTGCCAATCATCGATGTGCGCTGGCACTTCTTGCTGCAAGTCTTTTGATCTTGATCTGCAGCACGGTTTGCGCGGGCCAGGAACAAACCGTAGAAGCCATTGGCGTTAAATCAGCGATCCGCGAGATAGGCTACAGCGTCGGCGATATAGCGCGGCAAACTATTGTGGTCGACACGCCGCCAGGCTATCGGTTCGACCCGTCCTCCCTGCCGAGCTTGGGTAAATCCTCAGCTTCCATTGAGCTAAGAGATGCCCAATGGCAGTTCCAGGATATGCGGGATATGACACGGCATACGCTGGTACTGGAGTGGCAGGTCTTTCAGGTGCTGCAGGAAATTCGGTCCTATCAGTTAAATCCACAGGATTTGTTGTTCAGGCTGGATGGTAGCGTCATCCATGCCAGGCCGGATTCCGGGCAGGTCATCGTTTCCTCATTGTTGCCATCGCGGCTGAGCGCAGAGAACGTAGAGCTTTTGCCTGACGCCAAGCCGCTACCCAGGCAAACACGGAATCTTGAATGGGGTTTGTTAGTTGCGGTACTGATATTGATTTTATCCATAGGTTATTTCGCCTGGTACCTGGATTGGCTGAAGCTGGGGTCTGCATCGTCCCGGCCATTCAGGATGGCTTGCCGGGAAATGCGTGCGATCCGCAAGACCCGGGATAGTCACTCTGAACAATTGCGGGCTTCAATGCGGATATTGCGGCGTGCGAGCGATACCAGTGCGGGAATTGCATTGAGCAAGGAACGATTGCATCTGCTTTTCGACAGGAATCCATGGTTGCTTCCGCTACGTGCTGAAATTGAGAAACTGTATGCGGATTCTGAACGCCTGTTTTTCGCAGGGGCCACAGAAACTATCGACCTCAAGCATTTATACAAGCTTGGCAAGAAGCTTCGGGCACTGGAGTCATGAACGGATGAGTCATTTCCTTTCAAACCTGACAATCGGGCAACCGTGGTTTCTTGCTTGGTCTTTACTGGCCCTGGTCCCATTGATGATGAAGGGTTATCCGGCATTCCCTTATCCATCCATCGCACGTTTGCCGGTTGACACGCTATCCATCTGGGTAGAGCGACTTTGGCGATTGTCAGGTGCGTTGGCCATCGTATTCATTGCCATGGCTTTGGCCGGCATCTACTGGGCCGATAATGTTGTGGAGCGTGTGGGCCGTGGGGCCCACGTCATGATTGTGCTGGATAGAAGCGCGAGCATGAACGACGATTTTGCCGACCCGCCTGCCGGGGAGCGTGAGTCGAAAATGGCAGCAGCCCGGCGTGTTCTGCAGACCTTTGTCAGCCAGGGCAAGGAAGACCTGTTGGGCATGGTGACATTCAGTACATCGCCCATCCTGGTTGCACCTTTGGGCGGTGATCGCGAGGCTGTACTGGCAGCATTGCGCGCGACGGAGGCAGGCGGCATGGGCTTTACCGCAGTTGCGCGTGGCCTGGGAATGGCCCTGGATTATTTCGAAGGGCGGCCAGTGACAGGGTCACGCGTGATTTTGCTGGTTTCCGATGGCGGCGCTTATCTCGATGTGAAAACGCAAGACATGTTACGCAACATGGTTCAGCGCCAGGGGGCATCGCTATTCTGGATCTATCTGCGTTCGGCCAATGGCGCCAGTTTAAAGGTGACGCCGGAAGCAGGGGATGAAGATGCGTATCCCGAGTACCAGTTGCATCGCTATTTTGCCACGCTCGGCATGCCTTACCGGGCTTATGAGGCAGATAACCCGCTTGCCGTGGAACGTGCCATGGCGGATATTGCCCGCCTGAAAAATCAGCCCGTACGCTACTATGAATCCGCACCCCGGCGCGACCTGTCGTGGCTGTTTTACCTGCTTGCCTTGTTGAGTGCCTGTGTCGTGTTTGCATTACATATGACGGAGGTGAAAAGATGGCGCAGCGCATGAAGTTATTCCAGCTGATGTTGCTGGTGTCCGCTCTATCCCTTGCAGCATCGATCTGGCTTTTACTGGCCCTGTATCAGGCCAGTATCTACAACGGAAAACTGCAAGCGCAGGAACTGCATGAAGGCCGTGCTGCTGACGCCTTGTTTGCCAATGCCGTTTACTGGGGCAAGCGGGACGATATGCAGAAATCTCTCGCGCTCTATGCGGAGGCAGCCTCCGCCGGTCAATTCATGATTCGTAAATCTGCCTATTTCAATTCGGGCAATCTGTATCTTGCGCAAGCCTATCAATTGCTTGAAGAAAAAGGGTTCGATGCAGTCGACCAGGTGGGTCCGCTGCTAGCCATGGCCAAGGAGAGCTATCGTGATGCGCTGCGCCTGGATCCAGCATGGCCTGAGGCCAAATATAACTATGAGCTGGCTTTGCGCCTGTCGCCTAATTTTGAGTTGAAAAAGGGCAGCAAAAAAGAGGATGAAGAAGCAGCAGACGAGGCAGAAGCCATTGAGGGCTGGACATCCATACCCGGATTCCCACGCGGCATGCCATGAAGTTCTGGCGTTCCCTGGATTTGCGTGGACGCGGGATGTTTTTTTCCATCCTGCTACTTGTCGTTTGCCAGTTTGAACCCAGGGCGAATTTACCAAGCAGGGTCTATGACTGGTTTTTTGTGATTGATATTACGCAAAGCATGAATGTGCGGGATGCGATTAAGGAAGGGAATGGTTTCAGCCGGCTGGAGTTTTCCAGGCAGCAGATGCGTCAGGCGCTGCGCAGCCTGCCATGCGGTTCGCGGGTGGCTTTGGGCTTGTTCACGGAGCGGGATACGGCAAATATCGTGCATCCGCTGGAAGTCTGTGCGCATTTTGCTGCGCTGGACGAAACCATCGCAAGGATAGATTGGCGCATGGCATGGGCAGCTGACTCCTATGTCGCCAATGGCCTTTATAGTGCAATCGATCAGTCTGAAAAACTTGGCCCGGAGATGCGGCTCGCCTTTTTCACCGATGGCGACCAGGCTCCTGCAATCAACGCACGATACACACCGGTGTTTGATGGGGAGCCAGGCAAGGTCAAGGGAGTGATTTTTGGGGTCGGCTCGGATTCCGCGGGGCAGATTCCGATGTTGGATCAGCACGACAATATTATGGGTTACTGGGGTGCCGATGATGTTCAGCGATATGCGACCTTCGGCATCTCTGAAATCCAGTCAGTAGCGGATATGGAGCAGCAGCAAGGTTACCACGGCAGAAATGCGCCGCATGGCAGCGCTCCGCAGACGTCGACGACTGCCCACCTCTCTGCGCGCGATGAGGCCGGGCTGCAGAAGCTCGCAAAAGATACGGGTCTGGCTTACCGCCAGCTGACAGCCGGTAAGGGTGAAATTTCGATTGTGGCTTCAAGCGGCATGGCGGTCTGGCGCCCGGCCATATCCGACTTGAGGCCGTGGCTGGCTTTACCGGCCTTATGGATGATTCTGATGTTTTTTGTCACGACCTCAGCGTACCGGTTTTTTCAACAGCACTTGTTTATCAGGAAGAAAATATGAAGTTACTACAGGCCTTATTAATCTCTGCCATTGCCTTGCCAGTCTATGCCCATGGCCCCACACCGCAAAAGACCGACCAGGCTGTCCTGTTCGACGCTGCCCCGGATGCGGTCTGGAAAGCCTTAAGTGAACCCTGTGCCATCCTGAACTGGCATCCGCAGGTTGCAGAATGCAAAGCCGATGGTCAATTGAAGCGCACTCTTACGCTGAAGAACGGCGGAAAAATAACAGAGGAAATCGATGAGATCCTGCCGGGTGAAATGTCCATCTCATACCGCCTTGGCAGTGATTCCGACCTCAAGGCACTGCCGGTCAGTTCCCTCACGGGCAGGATTAAAGTCAAAGCTGACGGAAACAAGGCAAATGTTGTCTGGGTCGCCCGCTATTATCGTGCCGACACGACTAATGAGCCGCCGGCAGGTATGGACGATGCTGCGGCTCAATCTGCAGTGAATAGCTACGTCAGGGAAGGCTTGATCGGCCTGGAAGGCTACCTGGTAAAAAAATAGCAAACCCACCAGAAACGGCATCCTGGTGGGGGTGGATTAATCGCCTGCTTGGCCTCTGATCGTGTGCGGCAGCCCTAAAGGATGCCGTAGCTGATGGCCAGATGCACCATTTGACTAGTGCTCTGCACATTGAGCTTTTGTCGAATCTGGGTTTGCACATTGGCTGCCGATTTCTGGCTGATATTCAGTTGGGTGGCGATGCCGATGAGAGAGTCGCCGGCAATCAATCGGCTGAACACCTCGAACTCCCGCTGGGAAAGCGAGTTGATCGGGTTGTCCAGGCCGGAGGATTGCTCAACGGCGATCTGTTGTGCGATCTCATGGCCGATAAAACGCTGTCCGCGCAATATCTGCTGTATGGCATCGAGAAGTATGTCCGGGTCGTCGGACTTGACGACATAGCCTCGAGCCCCGGCGCGAATGGCACGCGCAGCATGAACGGTGTCGTCGTACATGGTAAATACCAGGACCCTGGCAGACGCATCCTGCGCCAGTATGCGTTGCAAGGTTTCCAGCCCACCCATTCCAGGCATATCCAGATCCAGCAGCACAAGGGCAGGGCGATGTTTCTGCCATGCCATATAAGCCTGCTCACCGGAACCCGCTTCGGCAACGATTTGGTAGCCGGCCTGCTCCAGCAATGTGCGCAGGCCCTGCCGGACGACAGCATGGTCATCTACTAATAACAATCTGTTCATGCGCCAGCTTGCTCCGTGGTATTGGATAGTGGGAATGCAGCCAGTATCCTGACACCTGAATCTGGCTCCGTTTGCATCAGGAATAAACCGCCTGCTGCTGTGACCCGCTCGCGCATGGCAACGAGTCCAAAACCGTTGTGGTTATGCCCGGACGGATTAAATCCTTTGCCGTTGTCATGCACTTTTACCTGCAACATATCATGGTCTTCGGGCGAAAAGCCGATATGAACTAATACCGTTGTGGCATCAGCGTGACGGGAGATGTTGGTCAGCGCCTCCTGCACGATTCTGTAAGCGGTTACGTTGATGATGTCTGGCAGATCGACACAATTCCCATCAAGTGAACAGCGGCAGGAAATCTCCGGGTGTTGTTTCCTCCATTCCTTTACCAGATGGCGGATAGCGTCAGTTAACCCGTATTCATCCAGCGCAACAGGCCGTAAGCGATGAAGCAGGTTCTTGATTGCCTTCTGCACGTGTTCTGCATGTAAGCCGATGCGTTCGGCACGGTTGGCAACAACCGGATATTCAAGTTTGGATAAGCTTCTTGCATCAAGCCTGATGGCAGTCAGGTATTGACCCATATCATCGTGAATATCCTGCGCCATGCGCCTGCGCTCTAGTTCCTGGGCCTCTCTTGCATGTGCGGCAAGCGCGCGGTTTTCTTTCAGTAATTTGGCGAGGGAAAGCTCTGCCTCGGCGCGCAACCCTGCTTCCAGCTTGATTTCCTGCATGCGCCGGCGCGAGAACCATATCCCGGCAAGCGCCGCCATTAATATGGCAATGGGTAGTTCATCCAGCTGCATGGATTCATATTCAGCGGTAAGCAGTGCCAGTTTTTCTGCGATATCAAATTTCCAGGCAAATAAATATATCAGGAGGACAAAGGCCGCAGCCTTGACCATGTCGTGTTTTTCGCGGGAGGTCTGGTCACCTGGGTTTGTGTCGACTTTTCTGAGGGAGGCGCGAAGTTGTTTAGGCCATGAGGATAGTTTTTCAAGCATCGCTCCATCTTAATCAAGCCGGCAGATTATCGAAACGATTTAATGACTTTTTCATGACATAAAAGGAAAAATTCCCAACCAACTCAATGAGCTGTTTCACCCTTCAAAACCATTATCAAAAGTTAGCATTCACCGTGTTGTGCCTAATCTGGGCATTGGGCGCATTAATTCATATAAGTAAAAGATGGATTTTTAAGGGGGAAACGTATGAAACTTAAAGTGTTGGTTGGTATTGTGGCCGCTGCGCTGGCATCGCCTGCGATAACTTTCGCGGAGGATAGTGTGACGGCAGAAACCGTTGAAGTAAAAGGCATTCTGCCTTCAAACCTGGAAGCAGTTCCGGGGTCATTCGCCATTGTGGATGAAAAGGCGCTTGAAGAGCGCCAGCCGTTTTCCATGCAGGAAGCATTGAATTCCGTACCGGGCGTGAACGTCGTTGGTGAAAACTCATTCGGTTTGGGTGTGAATATTGGCGTGCGTGGCATGGATCCCCGTCGCACCGCACGTACCCTGTTGCTGGAAGATGGTATGCCACTATTCCTGGCGCCTTATGGCGATCCGGCCGCGCACTACACTACGCCGTTAGAGCTTCTTGAACGCATTGAAGTTGTTAAAGGTTCTGGCCAGGTGTTGTATGGTCCGCAAACAGTGGGCGGCATGATCAACTTTGTCACCAAGCCGGTGCCGACCAACGGTTTTGCCGGCAGCGTCACTGCAAAAGCCGGTAACAACGATTACTACGGCGGCCATGTCAATATTGGTTATGGTGACGAACGTGGCGGCATCATGATCGATGCCTTGCAGAACAAGGGCGATGGTATACGCGACAACCATGATTTTGATCAGCGCGATATTACAATCAAGGGCCAGTTAAACCTGAGCGACCGTCATACCCTGATCGCCAAGGTTGGTTATTATGAAGAAGACTCCCATGTGTCCGAAACCGGCCTGAGTGAACGTGAATACGCCGAGGACAAATATCAGGCGCCAACCGGCAAGAACGATAAGTTCGAGCAAGAGCGGAAAATGGCACAGATACAGCACATCTTCCAGATTGATGAGCGCATGAAGTTAAGCACACAGGCTTACTATGTGGATACCGAGCGTAAATCCTTCCGTCAGATCAACGGTCCCGGTGGTTTCGATGATGAAGCTCCTGAAGAAACTACACCATACTCCAGAATCGACCGCTGCGATAACTTTGGCGGGGCTGGCGCCAACAACGGCCTGGTGCCGTTGACCGAAGCAGATTCAGCTGCCTGTGGTGGCCGCTGGAGACCGCGTGAATACACCTATTGGGGGATCGAACCACGTCTTGATTTCAGTCATAACTTGTTCGGTATCGAGAATGATGCAGTGATCGGTTTCAGGTATCACACTGAAGACATCGACCGCAAACAGATTCGTGGTGCGGACACGCGTTTCCAGAGCTACTCTTTTGCCAAGGGTCAGCCATCGCGCGAGCATATCAAGACGGATGTCGATGCCTATTCCTACTATGTACAGAACACCTTCCATGTCGGCAATTGGGCGTTAACGCCAGGCGTGCGTGTCGAGGATTACAAGATCAAGACCGATATCGTGCGCGCTGAAACCGAACCGCAAAACAATCCGGAATCCAAGAAGACCAATAACCAGACAGAAGTCTTGCCGGGTTTGGGTGTGGCCTGGAATGGAATAGACAACACGACGATATTTGCCGGTGTGCATAAAGGTTTTGCACCTCCACGCCCCGATCGTGATTTGCAGGTTGGTGCTTGTGCCGATTGCGCTATCGTTGACAAGACCAAGGCGGAAGAAAGTACGAATTGGGAATTGGGTGTCCGTTCGAACTACTTCAAAGGCATTGCTTTTGAATCCACGCTGTTTCATACCGATTTCGACGATATCGTGATCAAGAGTGTGGCCGGCTCATTTGAAAATGGCGGCAAATCACAGATGTCCGGTATCGAGTTTGCTGGCCGTGTTGATTTTGGCACCATTTACAATACTTCGCATAACTTCTATATCAGTGGCTCTTACACCAACCTGTTCACCGCCAAGTTCAAGAAAGATGGTGAAGATGTTGAAAGTGGTATCTATAGTGGTGATCGTCTGCCTTATGCACCGCGCCACCTGGCTTCGATCAACTTCGGATATGAGAACGCATCTGGTCTCCATGCCCGGATTGGCTGGGATCACGTGAGCCGCCAGAAAGCCGATGCCTTTACGCGCGCGATTGATGCAGAAGAGGCCCTCCAGTATTCCGGCCTGGTAGGCGATATCCCTTCTTATACCTTGTTGAATGCCTCTGCCAGCTACAAGCCGCAAGGCACCAATGCAACGATATTCATCAGCGGCAGTAACCTTGCCGATAAGGAATATCTGGCGAGTCGTGTAGACGGTATGGTTGCCGGTCGTGGCCGTCAGGTCTTCGGTGGGGTTAGTTATGACTTCTAATAATAACTAGTTCTATCCACGGGTGCGAGGGGAGTATTCATATACTTTCCACTCACAGCGAGCCATAGTCTCCCCAGATATGGCTCGTTTTTTATTGCCTGTGATTTTCAGATGGATGAGCTCGTTCCAGGTTGAAAGCTTTGGGCAAAAAAAAGCGGAACCTTCTCGGGGAGAGGAAGGCCCGCTGTCAGGGGAGGGGTAGTTAAGATAGAAACTAAGCGGTAATGGTCCTTTCTGTAATTAGTCTGACTTTGTCGCCAACATTTTGTGCAGGCGCTGTGTCCTGTGTAACAACATGCTGGCTCCCGTTTTGCATGCGTACCTTGATGACATAGGTCATCGAATTACTTTCATCTTCGTCGTCTGTATTGAGATGTTTGCCGTCTTCATCCAGCACGATCAGCCTGGCATTTTTGCTGTGGGCATCCAGGTAGTTATCAAGTTGATACTCGAACAGGAGCGCATCATCAGCAACTGTTGTTGATTGGGCTGAGTCTCCATTTACGGTTTCTATGGCAACAATGACGCCACAATTAAAGCAGCTGGTAAGTCTGGGTTTGACGACGCTATTGAATTTTTCTTTCGAGTGTTGTTCATTTGCATAGTCAACGCTTGCCATTAATGTCCTGTCCAGAAAGGAAGAATTCTCCCTGGATTTCTCTGGCGTAGTCGATTCTTGCTGGCTTTGCATCCTGTTACCGCCTGATTGGCTGGCGTTCGATGAGTTGGTAAAGAAGTCGGTCAGCGGGGGCAAGTCGGCAAAGGCGACACTGCCAATAATGCTGAAGACGGTCAGTATGACTGCAGCAATCAGCACTAGAGGGTGTGTCTTTTTTAATCGTGAATTTTTCATTATTCATCCTTGTGGCTTGCCGATGCCTGGCTACAAGCCCTGGTAGTAAAACTTGTGATACAGGTTGCCTGAAGCGTCGCAAGCTTGTCTGCTTGCCATTTCCTTCTCACGTCGTGCCGTTTGCATATGCGCGTAAGTCCGAACATTTACACTGTCCCGGTTCTGGTTGCCGAGTGCCACATCCAGTATGGATCTACCTTCGGCAGCCTCGTTTACTTGCACTTCTGTAGACCGGAATTTTTGTTCGACCACGCATGACATCGTGGAAACGCCAATATGCAAAGGCCGGAGCAGTCTACTAAGTGCCATGATGTTTATCCTCTGATGACCAAAGCGTTCTTGACTGCCTGTACACCGCTCACGCCGGATGCAATATGTACTGCACGTAGCAATTGCTCGCCTGTGTTCACAAAGCCACTGAGAATGACCTGGCCCTTGTGGGTTTCGACGCTGATATTAATGCCGTCCAGGCCGGCATCCTTGATCAATTCGGCTTTTACCTTGGCGGTAACCGTCGCATCATCGAGGTATGCTGCAACGCGCTTTTGTTGCACGCTACTTTTGAAGTTGGCGTATTCATCAGCAGTTAAAATGTCATCCTTGTTGATATCTGCCAGAGCAAAAGACTCACCGACATCCTTGTCCTTCAGCACCTCGTCCTGAGTGAGCTGATTATCGGAATTTATATCCAGTTTTTTGAATTCGGCAGACAGCGGCTTCTGGTTGATGGTGTCTTCAGAGCCAACCGCAACTACCTGTAAACTGACTACGGAGAGTGCCAGAGCTGCAATGGAAGTGATTGCACCAGTTGCCAGCTTTGTGGAAAGTGAGTGCTTAACTTTTTTGCTTTGATTCATGCTGTCTTTCTCCAGTGTAACAATGCACTGGTATATCAGCAGGAGTCGTGCCAACTACATTTTATTTAAATAAAACAATTGGTTAGATGGTTGTGTGCGGTTTTCTTCGGGCTGGAAACTGTTGCCGAAAGGAGACGGAAAATCTGTCAGATGGATAAGTTATTGAATTATAAATTGAATTGTTGTCTCAAAATCACGACGCTAGCTGGATTGCTGGTTTTCCTTGAACAGTGCAGGGGTCAGTTCATGACGCTGTAACAGTTTGTAGAACTCTGTGCGGTTTCTTTGGGCAAGGCGGGAGGCCTGTGTGACGCTGCCATTGGTAGCTTTCAGTAACTTGATCAAATAATCGCGTTCGAAATTTTTCCTGGCAGTCTCAAATGGAATAATGCCGCCAATATCATCATGCAGGGCTTTTTGCACTAATGAGGCAGGTACCAGCGTTGTGGTTGAGAGCACAACGGTCTGTTCCACGATATTTTGCAGTTGGCGCACGTTGCCAGGCCAGGGAGCTGCAATCAGTAATTCCATGGCCTCGGGCGCGAAGCCATTGAGGCGTTTGCCATACTTCTCGCTTAATCGATGCAGAAAACAGCTGGCTAGAAGTGAGATATCTTCACGGCGCGCTGCCAGGGCCGGAATCTCAAGGCCGACTACATTGACCCGGTAGTAAAGATCTTCACGGAAGCGGCCCGCTTTCATTTCCTCCGCCAGGTTGCGGTGTGTTGCGGAAATAACCCTGACATTGATCGGTATGCTGGTATTGGAACCGACGGGGCGGATGGTGCGTTCCTGCAGTGCGCGCAACAGTTTGACTTGTAGCGGCATGGGCATGTCGCCGATTTCATCGAGAAACAGTGTACCGCCGTCCGCACTCTGGAATAAGCCCTTGTGGTCGCGCAAGGCTCCGGTGAATGCCCCTTTGCTGTGGCCGAACAATTCGGACTCAAGCAGCTGTTCCGGGATCGCGCCGCAATTGATGGCAATGAAGGGATGGTCGCGGCGCGGACTGGCCTGGTGGATAGCGCGGGCGAACAGTTCCTTGCCGGTGCCGCTCTCGCCCTGAATCAAAACACTAGCATCCGAAGATGAAATGAGTTTGGCCTGGCCCAGCAGGTTTTCCATCTGCGGGCTGCGTGTCATGATCTCTGCGCGCCAGCTTTCCACCTCGTCGTCTTGCTTGTCCTGCGCGGCCCCTGCGGTGGTGCGCAGAGCAGCTTCAACCTGCTGTAACAGTGATTTACTATCAAAAGGTTTGGTCAGAAAGCCGAATACACCGCGCTGGGTGGCATCAACAGCTTCCGGAATGGAGCCATGTGCGGTCAGCATGATGAGCGGCAGGGCGGGGTCGCTCTGATGAATGGCGTCAAATAGTGCCAAGCCGTCAATGCCGGGCATGCGCAGGTCGCTGATCACCAACGCCGGGCGGTTGATGGCAATCTGCGCCAGTGCTTCCTCACCGTTGCTTGCCGACATGGTTTGGTAACCGGCGGCATTCAACCGCATATTCAGTAACTTCAGGATGTCCGGGTCATCATCGACGGTGAGGATGCGTTTGCTTGCATGGGAATCCATAGTTTGCCCACCTGTGCTGCTCATTTCTTGACTCCCTGATTCCTGTCCACCATCGTTTTCTCAATATTCTTCAAATCGTCTAGCTTCTTCTGCAACTCATCCAGTTTCTGTTGAGTCGCATCTGCACGCTTTTGTTCCTCTTTGGCTTTTTGTGTGGATTTACTCAACTCATAGATGTAATCGCGCATGATGGCAGCCAGGGTCAGGCTTTCTTCATCCAATCGCTTATCTGCGGCAATTTCGTCAAGCAGCGTTTGTGCTTTGGCGGTGTCGCGTAGATGGCTGCTTGGCAGGCCGTAGGCCATGGCCAGCAGCAGTTTGGATTGGGCATTGTAGGCAGCAGTCTGGTTCAGTGTAGCCAGTTCTCTTCGTTGCGCTTCCTGGGTGAGTTTTGGGAATTCTTGCGAAAACGCAAGAATGCTTTTGTAATCAGCCTGGGCTGAGTGCGTATGCGTGGTTGAGCCAGCCTCATCATTTTTTCCAGAATGATGAGGCAGCTGTGCGCAGCCCGGCATGGCAAACAAAGCCACCAACAGGCAGAACATGGGTGGCAGGCTAAACAATTTCATGGGACGGGCACTTTTATCCATTATCTCTGGACTCCAATGGTAAACGTACACAGAAATGTGCACCATAGTCCGAAGGTACCAAGCTGATTTCTCCAGCATGTGCATCAACATATTCTTTTGCTATCGACAGGCCAAGGCCGCTGCCGCTGACCAGGCTCTCGTAGGCGCCGCTGCCGCGGTAAAATGGCTCGAATAATCGAGTGCGGTCAGCCGGTAGTACGCCAGGGCCTTCGTCATGGATTTCGATGATGCCGAATTGTTCACTTTGTTTGACGGTAATTCGTATGGTTCCATTCTGTGGCGTATATTTGATGGCGTTCGAGACCAGGTTGTCGATGATGGTTTGCAGTTTCTCCTTATCGGCAACAAGCGTCAGCGGCTGATAATCCTGGGCAATCGTAATCTGCTTGCTGCCGATGCTCAGGGCATAGTGTGCAAGCACGGCATCGATAATGGGGACGATGGAGGCATGTTCCTTTACCAGCGGAGGTTTCTGCGAGTTCACTGCGGTATAGCTCAGCAGGTTTTCAATCATCTTTTGCAGGCGCAGGCTGCTATCTCGCAGAATATTCGCGATCTCGCGCTGTTGGGGCGTGAGTTGGCCGCCAACTTCATCGTTCAACAGCTCGCTGCCTTCACGTATCGCGGTTAATGGTGTCTTGAGTTCATGCGAGACATGTCGCAGAAAACGTTGTTTTTGCTGTTCCAGCTCCAGCAACTGCTCACGCAGCCAGTCCAGGCGTTCCCCCAGGTTGCGCAAATCACCGGGACCGTCAATGCTGATCGGTTTTGAGTACTCGCCATTGCCGAGGCGGCGAATTGCGGCGTCCATGCGTCGAATCGGCTGGGCCACAAGGAAGGTGATGATAAGTGCAGCAATCAGCGCAACCGGGACCAGCGTGATGGTTTGTTGCAGCATCATTTGCTGGGTTTTCTGGGCGGCTTCCGACAAGGCGGCGGATTCCAGATCAATCAGGCGATTGTTTTCGGACAGGATTTTTTGCGCCTGTGCGGATAGATCGAGGAAGCTGGAAACAATGCTTTCAGGGGGCGTCAGCGCATGTGTCTGGATCATGATGTCCGTGCGCAATGTAGCTTCGTCGGTGGCCAGTTTTTCCAGTGCGTGGCGTTGATCTTGCCCCAAAGGAATTGCAGTAAGATCCTTGATGGCATCGTTAAATTTTTCGTGCGCCAGTTCGTAGTTGTCCAGCAGCAACTTGTCCTGCAACACAAAATATTGCCGTGCGCTCCGTTCCATCAGGTTGAGTTGTTCAATCAACACGCGGCTGGTACGTGTGGCCTGCACGGCCTGGGCCAGTGTGCTCTGGCTTTGTTCGGCCAGCCTGTCGACATGCAGCATGGCATTGCCGAAGGCAAACAGCAACGGCAACATGGCCAGCATAAAGCCGATGAGCAGCAGCTTGAGGAATGAATTTGGGTAACTGATACGCAATTTGCAGTTTCGCTATTTGAAGATCATCACAGTGAAATCATCGCAGCGGGATGTAAGAACAGAAAGTATAATCGAGGCATGACTTCCCTCTCACTCATTGTGGCCGTTGCTGGCAACGGCGTAATCGGCCTGAACAACACGCTTCCATGGCATTTGCCGGAAGATTTGAAGCGTTTTCGCGCCTTGACTACGGGCCATCATATCATCATGGGTCGAAAAACCTATGAGTCTTTGAATCGATTGCTGCCAGACAGGACAACAGTCATCGTTACACGAAACAGGGATTTTGCAGTGGCCGGTGCCGTGATTGCACATTCCCTGCAGGATGCCATTGCAAAATGCGGCGACGATGCCGAAGCCTTCCTGATCGGCGGCGCAGAGCTCTATGCAGAGGGCTTCAACCTGGCGGACAAACTCTATCTGACAGAAATCCATGCCGAGTATGAAGGCGATGCATTCATGCCGGAATTTGACCTTGAACAATGGCAGGAAATTTCCCGTGAATCACATACCTCGGTAAACGGCCTGCGCTTCAGTTACGTGACTTATACAAGAAGTTAATTAACGCAAATTCCGGCGTCTAGGCCTGTGTAACGCAGTCCACGTAGTACATGGATTTACCATCTACATTGCCCTTGACCAGGCCGTGTACATCGGTCTCAAACCCGGGGAAACGTTCGTTGAATTCACGCGCGAACCTCAGGTAATTCACGATCTTTTTGTTGAACTGCTCGCCGGGAATCAGGAGAGGAATGCCTGGCGGGTAGGGTGTCAACAATACTGCCGTAATGCGGCCTTCCAGATCGTCGATAGGCACGCGGTCAATGCGGCGGTGCGCCATTCTGGCGAAGGCATCGGTTGGTTTCATTGCCGGGATCATGTCCGACAGATACATTTCCGTAGTCAGGCGTGCGACGTCATTGGCCTTGTAGACTTCGTGAATCTGTGTGCTGAGGTCGCGCAGGCCGATGCGCTCATAGCGTGGGTGCTTGGCGACGAATTCAGGCAGTACCTTCCAGCATGGCTGGTTCTTGTCGTAGTCGTCCTTGAATTGCTGCAGGGCAGCCACCATGGTGTTCCAGCGGCCCTTGGTGATGCCGATGGTGAACATGATGAAGAAGGAATAGAGGCCGGTTTTCTCGACAATGACGCCATGTTCGGCCAGATACTTGGTGACGATGGCGGCCGGAATACCGAATTCATCGGAGAACGAGCCGTCAACGTCCAGCCCCGGGGTGATGATGGTGGCTTTGATCGGGTCCAGCATATTGAAGCCTTCGGCCAGGTTGCCGAAACCATGCCAGCGCTCATTGGCCTTCAGCATCCAGGCTTCGCGTTCTTCCAGGCCTTCTTCGGAAAGATCATTCGGACCCCAGACCTTGAACCACCAGTCGGTGCCCCACTCCTCGTCCACTTTGCGCATGGCGCGGCGGAAATCCAGCGCTTCGCGCAGGGATTCCTCGACCAGTGCAGTGCCGCCCGGCGCTTCCATCATGGCAGCTGCAACATCGCAGCTGGCAATGATGGAATACTGCGGGCTGGTGGAGGTGTGCATCAGGTAGGCTTCGTTGAATACGTCCCGGTCGAGACGGTTCTTTTCGGCATCCTGTACCAGAATTTGCGATGCTTGCGAGAGACCGGCCAGCAGTTTGTGCGTGGATTGCGTGGAGAACACCATGGAATCCTTGCAACGCGGGCGATCCGCACCTATGGCGTGGTAATCGCCATAAAAGTCATGGAAGGTGGCATGCGGCAGCCAGGCTTCGTCGAAATGCAGGGTGTCGATCTTGCCGTCCAGCATCTCCTTGATCTCTTCCACGTTGTACAGCACGCCGTCGTAGGTCGATTGCGTGATAGTCAGTACACGCGGTTTGGCGTTCTTGTCGGTGGCAAACGGGTTGGCAGCGATTTTCTTCTTGATGTTTTCCCAGGCGAATTCTTCTTTCGGGATCGGGCCGATGATGCCGAAGTGGTTACGGGTCGGCATCAGGAATACCGGAATCGCGCCGGTCATGATGATGGAATGCAAGACTGACTTGTGGCAGTTACGGTCGACGACGACGATATCGTCCGGCGCGACGGTCGAGTTCCAGACGATCTTGTTGGAAGTCGAGGTGCCGTTGGTGACGAAATACAGGTGGTCGCAGTTGTAAATGCGTGCGGCATTACGTTCGGAAGCAGCGACCGGGCCGGTGTGATCCAGCAGCTGGCCCAGTTCATCGACTGCATTGCAGACGTCGGCACGCAGCATGTTCTCACCGAAGAACTGGTGGAACATCTGGCCGACAGGCGATTTCAGGAAAGCAACGCCACCCGAGTGGCCGGGACAATGCCAGGAATAGGAGCCATCTGCGGCGTAGTGCACTAAAGCGCGGAAAAATGGTGGAGCAAGGCTGTCGAGATAGGTGCGGGCCTCGCGCACGATATAGCGTGCGACGAACTCGGGCGTATCTTCATGCATATGAATGAAGCCGTTCAGCTCACGCAGGATCTCGTTCGGGATATGGCGTGAAGTGCGGGTTTCGCCGTGCAGGAAGATCGGGATTTCTTCATTACGGTAACGAATCTCGTCGACAAACTTGCGCAGGTTTTCCAGCGCCTGCGGGTTCTCTTCAACGATTTCTTCGTCGTCAATTGAAAGGATGAAGGCAGAAGCGCGGCTCTGTTGCTGCGCGAATGAGGTCAGGTCGCCGTAGCTGGTCACACCCAGCACTTCGTAGCCTTCATCCTCGATGGCTTTGGCCAGCACGCGGATACCAAGGCCTGATGAGTTCTCAGAGCGGAAATCTTCGTCAATGATGACGACAGGGAATCTAAATTTCATAGGGTATCCGGGATGCTAATGGCAAGAAAGTGAGTGCGCCGAATATAGCACGTACACGCGCTGAGACAAGTCCCCGAGCCTTAAATTTTCGGCAGGGTAACACCTACCTGGCCTTGGTATTTGCCGCCGCGGTCCTTGTAGGAAGTTTCGCAAATATCGTCTTCATCGGCTTCGAAGAACAGTACCTGGGCGCAGCCTTCGTTAGCGTAGATCTTGGCGGGCAGTGGTGTGGTATTGCTGAATTCCAGTGTGACGTAGCCTTCCCATTCCGGTTCGAAAGGTGTGACGTTGACGATGATGCCACAACGCGCATAGGTCGATTTGCCCAGGCAGACGGTCAGCACATTGCGCGGGATGCGGAAATATTCCACGGTTCTGGCCAGTGCAAAGGAATTGGGCGGAATGATGCAGTAATCGGCATTCACTTCCACAAAGGAATTCGGGTCGAAATTCTTGGGGTCAACGATGGTGCTGTTGAGGTTGGTAAAGAGCTTGAATTCTCGCGAGCAGCGGATATCGTAGCCATAGCTCGATGTGCCGTAGGAAACCAGGCGTTGGCCGTCAGGACCTTGTTTGACCTGGCCGGGTTCAAATGGCTCGATCATGCCATGTTGCTCAGCCATTTTGCGTATCCATTTGTCGGATTTAATGCTCATTATCTTCCCTTTGTTAAGTTAGGTATCTGCCATGTTGCGACATGACAGATACCGCGCTCTGGTTTAGTTGGCGTCACCACCCAGTTCAATGCTGTAGCGCCAGAACTGGTCTTCGGCCTCGAAAATGACCTTCGAGGCTTCCGGATCGCGGCTGCCGGCAGGATATTGATGCACCGGCTTGCGGTCCTTGGCCCAGGCTTCGATGATCGGGTCGACCAGACGCCATTGTGCTTCCACTTCGCTGATATGCAGGTAATGTGAATTGTCGCCTTCGATCAGGTTGAGCAGCAAGGCTTCATAAGCATCGATGGATTCGTCGCCTTCCTGGCGGTTGGCTGCGTCCAGCTGGATGGTGCGGGTCGCGATATCCAGGCCCGGAATCTTCGATTGAATTTCCATCTTGATGCATTCACGTGGCTGGATACCGAGGATCAGCCAGTTCTGCTGCTGGCCGTCCTGGCCAAGCTGCAATGGCGCCTTCTTGAAGCGGATGGAGATGCGGGTATCGGCTTCGTGCAGGCGCTTGGCAGTGCGAATGTAGAACGGCACACCTTTCCAGCGTGGGTTGTCGATGAAGAGCTTGAGCGCTGCGTAGGTTTCCACCACGCTGTCGTTATTACCCAGTTCTTCCAGGTAGCCCGGAACCTTTTCGCCCTTGATTTCGCCTGCGGCATATTGCGCACGGAAGGCGTGTTTTTCCAGCTCATTGACCGGGATCGGGCGGATGGCTTCCAGCACCTTGATCTTTTCGTTGCGGATGCCTTCCGGTGTCAGGTCTTTCGGCATTTCCATGGCGGTCAGCGCCAGGGTTTGC
>PHCD01000005.1 GCA_002842135.1 Betaproteobacteria bacterium HGW-Betaproteobacteria-8
GTGACCTTCGGGTTATGAGCCCGACGAGCTGCCAGACTGCTCCACCCCGCGTCCGATTCGACATTGGTGCCGTCGAGAGGTGAAACTATAGCAAAATCGGCTCATTACTGTCAACGAGAATAGACGGATATTTCAGAGAAATCGACTAAGCTGCTGATTAGACAGTAGAGAACAGTTTCCGCATCACGGCCAAGTCTTCCTCAGTATCCACACCTGCGGCAGGCGCATGATCTGTGACGGCAACACTTATCTTGTATCCATGCCATAGCGCCCGCAATTGCTCGAGCGATTCATACTGCTCTATTGGCGACGGTTGCAACCCGGCATAGGCCTTGAGAAATGATGTGCGATACGCGTAAATCCCGATATGCCGATAAACCAGCATGGCGTCCGGCAGATCCTGACCGGCGGCGAAAGCATCCCTTGGATAAGGAATGGGGGCACGGCTGAAATACAGCGCGTAACCTTCCTTGTCGAGCACCACCTTGACGGCATTGGGGTTGAGCATCATGGCTTTGTCATGAATCCGATGACAGGCTGTCGCTATCGCAGCTTCATTATGCTGCGCCAGATTAAACGCCACCTCCTCTATCAGGGTGGATTCAATCAATGGCTCATCGCCCTGCACATTTACCACAATCTCGTTTTCAGCCCATCCCATCTTCAAGGCAACTTCAGCAATACGATCCGTACCGGAAACATGATCTTCCCTGGTCAGAACGGCCTGATAGCCATGCTCTTTCACTGCATCCAGAATCCTGACATCATCAGTTGCCACTACTATCTCAGCGCCGGTGACTTTAGCTTTCTCAGCGACCCGTACGACCATAGGCTTGCCAGCGATATCCAGCAACGGCTTGCCGGGCAAACGCACACTGGCATATCTCGCGGGGATGACAATCTTGAAACTCATACACTCAAACCTCTTCGATATCCGGCAACTTGCGCGCTTCATCCTCAAGCATCACAGGAATATCATCCTTGACGGGATACGCAAGACGACAGGGTTTGCATATCAACTCCTGATCCGCTTTCTTGTAAACCAGAGGGCCCTTGCATACGGGGCAGACTAATATCTGAATCAGTTTAGAATCCATCTTATTTCCTCAATCTACGGATAATGTAATCGGCCAGGACCGGGTCCACTTCAGCATCCACCGGCAGGTACCACCAGTTGGGCCTGGCAAAACCGGCGCACTTCACGGCATCTTTTTCTGTCATCAAAACCATGCTCTCCCCGGCGAATGCCAAATCTTCCGGCCGGAAGTCATGGTGATCGGTAAATGGGTGTGCTTCAACCGACAGCCCCATACTGCGAAGCTGCTGAAAAAAACGCTGCGGGTTACCTATACCGGCGATGGCATGGACTGCCCGCCCCTGCAAATCGGCAATTTGCATCGTCTTGCCCTGCTCCAGCAGATTACGAACCATACAACCCTGCAAAGACATGCTAAAACCTTCCGGTTTGCCATGTTCATTTTTACCAGCATCATTGTAAACAACGGCATCAACCGTGCTCAGCCTGGACAGCGGCTCACGCAGTGGGCCTGCGGGCATAAGCTGCCCATTGCCAAAGCCGCGCTCTGCATCAACCACGGCCAATTCAATATCACGCTGCATACGATAATGCTGTAACCCGTCGTCACTGACGATCACATTACATTGCGGTTGCGCCCGTAATAAAGCCTGCTGGACAGCCACCCGGTCAACACCCACCCAAACCGGACAATGTGCCCGCCGCGCAAGCAAGACCGGCTCGTCCCCAAACTCGCCTGGCCGACTGCCTTCACCCACTGTACGCGGAGTATCGAATTTGCTGCCATAACCACGACTGATAATGCCGGGCGAAAATCCTGCCTGCTTGAGCCGTTCAACCAGCCAGATCACCAGAGGGGTTTTGCCCGTGCCGCCAACACTGATGTTACCAACCACAATGAGCGGAACTGCTGAACGATAACTTTTCAGCACACCAAATTCATAAGCCTTACGGCGGCATGTGGAAAGTAGCCAGAACAGCCATGACATGGGGATCAGCAGAATATGCCAGCAGCCGATGCGAACCCATTGTTGCTCTAACCAATTTGCAAGGCGGCTACGCATACAGGCGTTCGCTTAATGAAATTGCTTCTTGTATAACTTGGCGTAACTGCCATTCTGACGCAGCAGCTCCTCATGATTGCCACTTTCAATGATTTCGCCCTGCTCCATGACCAGAATGCGATCTGCATTCTCAATTGTGGACAAACGGTGTGCAATCACTATCGTGGTGCGATTACGCATCAGCTCATCCAGAGCAGCCTGCACATGTTGCTCGGACTCTGTATCCAGTGCCGAGGTAGCCTCATCCAGCAACAGGATAGGCGCATCTTTCAGAATGGCGCGAGCAATGGCCAGCCTTTGACGCTGACCGCCCGACAGCCGCACGCCACGATCGCCGATTTCGCTCTGCAAACCGCCTGGCAACTGCTGGATAAAGTCCCACGCGTGCGCCGCCTTGGCTGCCGCAATCACCTGCTCCTCACCAACATTTCTCAACACGCCATAAGCGATATTATTGAATACAGTGTCATTAAACAGAATCACATCCTGACTGACCAGGGCGAACTGCTGGCGCAGGCTCTGGAGCGTCATTGCCCGGATATCCAAACCATCAATCAATACCAGACCTTGTTGCAACTCATAAAATCTGGGCAGCAAGTTGACCAGCGTGGTTTTACCCCCGCCGGAACGGCCTACCAGCGCGACCTTCTCGCCCGGCCGGATAGTCAGATTCAGGTTATTCAATGCGGGCCGCTTGGCGTTCTCATAGCGCAAGGTCACACCGCGCAATTCGATCTCGCCCTTGACACGACCGATCTCCTTATCACCATCGTCCGCCTCAGGCACCGTATCGATCAGCGAAAATACACTGTGCGAAGCCGCAAGACCGACCTGCAGATCCTCATTCAACGAGGTCAGGCTCTTGATTGGAGAAATCAGCATCAGCAATGCGCCAATGAAAGCGGCAAATTCACCGGCAGTAAATTTATCAACCGCATAAAAAACCACCAAACCCAAGGCTAACGCCGCCAGCAATTCGATGACCATACTATTAAGCCCGGAAATGCGCCCGAGCCGGACCTGCATATGGCGATTCTTGCCTGCCGCCTTGGCAAATCGCTGGAATTCATATTCTGCGCCACCGAATATCTTGACCATGCGCTGCCCGGTGACCGACTCCTCCACAACCTGGGTCATTTCACCCATAGTCTGCTGAACGGACTTGCCGGATGACCGTAACTTGGGCGTCATTCTTTTCAGATACCAGGCCATGAGCGGTGCCATCACGGCAAAGATCATGGTCAGACGCCAATCCAGATAAAGCATGTAACCGACCATCCCGACGATGGTCAGCGTGTCGCGCACTGCAGTGACCGCCACACTGGTCGCGGCCTTGGACATCTGCTCAGTATCGTAAGTCACCTTGGATGTGACAATGCCTGCCGAATGGGCATCGAAAAAACTGACAGGCAAGGTCATCAGACGGCGGAAGGCATCCAGCCGCAGGTCTTCCACCACCCGCCGACCTACCCAGCGCATGGCAAAAGTAGAAATAAACCCGGCAAAAGCACGTACCGCCAGCAAGCCGAACAACATCAAGGGCAACAGGCTGAGTTTGGTCGAATCCTTATTGACGAAGCCTTCGTCAGTGACCATTTTGATCGTAGCCAGAAAACCGGTATTGGTTGCAGAAAAAATCACCAGCGCCGTAATGCTGATGGCGAAAACGGCCCAGTGGCGTTTAGCGTATTTAAGCAGGCGCAGATAGAGGATCTTTGCACTGAGCTCTGGGGTGGATAATGGAATTTTTGCTGCCTTAGCGATTTTGGAGGAGGATTTAGATGTCGACATACTGAGCTCGATATTCAACTAATGAATATCAGGTAATGGCAACTCAAGAGCCGCTGGACTCTTGAGCAGGGAATGTAATATTGGGGTAACCCGCCTTGCGAGATGCATCCAGCACCTTGATAACTGATTGATGTGTTGCCTCGGCATCCGCCTCAATCACAATAGTGGGATCCTTGCCATCACCCACTGCCTTTTTCAAGGCCAGGCTGATACCGTCCGTACTTTTATCATCCAGATCCTGTCCGTTAACCACATAACGCCCATTTGCGAAGACGCCAACCGAAATCACCAGCGGCTTGTCTTCCTGCTGGGATGCCGTTTCGGATGTTGGCAGATTAATCTGCAGCTCATTCACGCGCGAGAATGTTGCGCTAACGATCAGGAAAATAATGATGACCAGCAGTACGTCTATCAACGGAATGAAGTTGATTTCCAGCTCGTCCGACTTTTTCCCACGATGAAAATTCATGATCCGGTTCTCACGCTTTAGCTTTGACGTTCGCCATGAATGATTTCTACGAGCTTGATGGCCTGTTGTTCCATATCAATGATGAAACCGTCAATTTTGCCGCGGAAGTATCGATGGAAAATCATGGCCGGCACCGCAACCACAATGCCGGCAGCCGTGTTGTACAGCGCCACGGAAATACCGCGGGCAAACTGTGCGACGTCATGTCCCGTGGATGTAAACGCACCAAAAAGTTCAACCATACCGATAACCGTACCAAGCAGACCCAACAGGGGAGCGACTGTTGCAATAGTGCCCAACGTATTCATGTAGCGCTCAAGCTTGTGCACCACCACGCGGCCCGATTCTTCAACGGATTCCTTGATAACTTCGCGTGAATTGTTGGCATTCAATAAAGCTGCAGAGAAAATCTCACCCAGCAAGGAATGTTGCGCCAGCTTGTTGCACGCCTCCCTGGTGATGCCGCCTTGCGCGACCATCCTGCTGACTTCAGGTAGCAATGACTTCGGGGCAATCGCATCTCCACGCAAAGTCCAGAAACGCTCAACAACAATGGCAACTGCCAGAATTGAGGCAAAAATCAGCGGCCATATTGGCCAGCCTGCTGCCTGAATAATTTCCCACACGTGAAGCTCCCGAATGTTCTTAAAGTGTCGCTACTTTAGCGTGTGAAGCTGTTTTCAGCAAGCTCAGCTAACGCCGTCCCGCGTATGTAACAAGAAGTCCTGATGCCAGTATCGCTTTGCATACTGGCGCCAGCGCATAATCTCAATTCCGGATTCTGCGGCGAAATCGATGATAATCGCGCCATCCTGGTCGGAACGGTAGATTTTACTGCCCAAGTCTTCATACCTTTGAATAACCGTTGGGTGCGGATGCCTGAACCTGTTGAGATAACCGGCAGTCAGCACGACGGCGGCAGGATCCACTTCTTCCAGAAACGCCCAGGTCGAGGAAGTTTTACTGCCGTGATGTGGGGCAATCAGCACGTCTGACTTGAGCGAGTATTCAGACCTGAGCAGCGCGTTCTCGGCACCCCGCTCAATATCGCCGGGGATCAACAACCGGCCGAATTGACTGGTGATACGCAAAACACAGCTGCGGTCATTATCCTTAATCCCGGGTTTCTGGTAACTATCGATATCCGGAAAAATCATTTCGAAAACCACGCCATCCCATTGCCAGGACTGGCCTGTATGGCAATGCTCATTTGCTCGTGCAGCAATCAACGGATTTCTCCTGGGCAAAGAACTCAGCACCCGGCTCACAGGGACTTGCTCCAGTATGGAGGCAGCACCGCCACTGTGATCATTATCATCATGGCTTATCAGCAAACTGTCCAGATGTCGCACGCCGCTAGCCCTGAGGTACGGTGCGATAATGCGATTTCCGCTGTCGCTCTGCGATGAATAAATCGGTCCGGCGTCATATAACAAGGTATGCGCTTGGGTCTTGACGACGACAGACAAACCTTGCCCCACATCCAGCACAGCGACTTGCATCGCGCCATGTGCCGGTCTCGGACTCTCGAGCAAAAACATGGGCAGCAAGCCTACGATACCCAACCATCGCATGGGCCATCCTCTTGGCAACAGGAGCCACAACACCCCCGTTATCGCCAGAGGCAGGGTCCAAAATGGCGGTGCCTGTTGCTGCCAGACACTCAAACTGGAACCCGCCATCCATTCCAGCACCACCATGCAAAAATGGATCGCTTGATGGGCAATCAGCAATATCGCATCTACAGGCAGAACAACACCAAGCAAAGTAACAGGCACAACCACCAGACTGATGAGGGGAATGGCAAGGGCATTAGCCAGCGGTGAAATAATCGATACCTGCTGAAACATCATCAATAGCAAAGGTATCAAACCCAGGGTAACCGCCCATTGCGTGCCGATAGCCTCACGTAGCCAGTGCGGCTTGCGTAATCTGCCACTCAGCGCATAGGCAATCACGGCAACTGCGCCGAATGATAGCCAGAAACCGGCGGCCAGAACGGCCCATGGATCAAGAATGACAACGATCAGGAGCGCATACGCCAATACTCGTGCAATCGAAATGTGCCGCCCAAACCACAGCGCAACCGCAAAGACACTGAGCATATAAAGCGTACGCTGCGTAGGAATGGAAAAACCAGCCATCAGTGAGTAAGCCAGGGCCACTAGCGCGCCAATGATGGTGGCCGCCTTGCGCGCAGGCAAGCTGATTACCAGACGCTCCGATCGCCGCCATAGCGTATAGCTCGCGGAAAAAGCCAGGCCGGCCAGCATGGTGATATGCAGACCTGAAATGGACATCAGGTGATTGGTGCCGGTTTTGAGGAAAACCTGCCAGTCTGCCAGGCTGATATCGTCATCATCACCGATAGCCAACGCACGCAGAACCCCGCCATAAGGTTGGTCCTGCAACACAGCATTCATACGATCGCGAATCCGCTCACGCAGCATTTCCACCATGTACCTGGGACGATAAACGACAGCATCCAGCATCTGGTTTCCGTCCTGTTTCCTGATATACCCGGTAGCGCGTATATTGCGCTCCAGCGACCATGCCTCGAAATCGAAACCATGCGGATTCAGGGTACTGTGCGGCCGCTTGACGCGCACGGTCAAACGCCAGCGTTGCCCGGCACGATACGTGCTGCTTTCGCCATCCTGTTTTACAGTGGAATCCGGATCAGCAAACCCGTTTTCATAATGCGAAAGCGAAATATGCCCAGGAATGACCGCGTCCGGGGTCAGCATCTGCTCGACATCAAATTCAAAACGCTGGCCGCGTTCATGCGACTGCGGCATGCCGGCGATGACACCAATCACCTGAATATCCCTACGCTCCCACTCCTTGGGCAACTGGTCAGCAAGACGCATCTGCGCAAAACCCGCAGCCCAGAAAAATCCCAGCGCAAAAGCAAGTGTGACCAGGCTGACTTGATGCAGCGTCTTGAATATCAAGACGGCTGAGTGACGGGTAAAAAAGGCGGTAAACGCTAGCGGAATTACGGTGAGCGCCCAGAACAAATTGGGTAAAACAGGGAGTTGCTGCAGAGCCCAGGCACCGAAAACGAAAATCAGCGCAAGAACTGTCAACGTAAACTAGAGACTGATAGTAGAGAGAATGCCGTCCTGCAAGCGATATTGCCGATGCATTCTGGCTGCGAGTTCCAGATCATGGGTCACTACCACCAGTCCGGTTCCACGATCGCGATTGAGGTCGAGCAACATGTCGAAGACGGCATTGGCCGTATGCCTGTCCAGGTTGCCGGTCGGCTCATCGGCCAGCACGCACTGCGGATCGGTAACCAGGGCACGCGCTACCGCGGCACGCTGGCGCTCACCGCCGGAGAGTTCGCCCGGCATATGCTCCAACCGATGTGCCAAGCCCACTTTATCGAGCACCGCCGCAGCCTGCCGCATGGCTTCCCGCCGCTCGACACGGCGTATCAACAATGGCATGGCCACATTTTCAAGCGCGGTGAATTCCGGCAACAGATGATGGAACTGATAGACAAAACCCAGTGCCTGGTTACGCAAATTGCCGCGTTTTGCCTCATCCAGTTGCGCCAGGTCATGCCCGAGTATGCTCACCTTGCCGGCGCTTGGAACATCCAGCCCACCCAACAGATGCAACAGCGTACTCTTGCCGGAGCCAGAGGCACCGACGATAGCCACCTGCTCGCCCGCATGAATCTCGATGGCAATATTTTTCAACACCTCCACCTCAAGACCGGCATAGGTCTTATGCAGGCCTTGACAGGCCAGAATGGCGGGGTTGTTAGCAACACTACTCATAGCGCAAGGCCTCGGCAGGATTCATTTTTGCAGCACGCCAGCTCGGATAAAGTGTCGCCAACAGGCTCAACACAAAGGACAGCAGAATAATCATGCTGACATCCGACCACAGCAACTGCGAGGGCAAGTCGCTGATGTAGTACACATCCTTGGCCAGGAACTGGATGTTGAACAGACGTTCAATGGCCGGCACGATGACGTCGATATTCAAGGCCACGATAATGCCGATGACCGCGCCGATGACCGTCCCGATTGCGCCAATCAGCGCCCCTTGTACGATGAATATCTGCATGATGCTGCGCGGGCTGGCACCAAAAGTACGCATGATGGCAATATCAGCGCGCTTGTCTGTCACGGCCATCACCAGCGTGGAAACAATATTGAACGCCGCCACCGCGACAATCAGCGTAAGAATGATGAACATGACGCGCTTCTCCATCTGCACAGCGCGGAAAAAATTGGCATGCTGCTGCGTCCAGTCACTGACAAAATAGTGACCGACATCACTCAGTTTGGTTGTCAGCCGGTTGGAAATACTGGGCGCAAGAAAGAGGTCGTCCAGTTTGAGGCGCAGGCCGCTGACCTTATCACCCATGCGATAAAGCACCGCCGCATCATCCATATGGATCAGCGCCAGGCCTGCATCATATTCATACATGCCCATCTGGAAGAATCCGACCACCCGGAACTGCTTGATGCGGGGAACAATACCGGTAGGCGTAAACTGCCCCTGCGGCGCCATCAACACCACCTTGTCGCCAAGCAGCACTCCCAGTGACTGCGCCAGTTCAGCACCCAGCACGATACCGAATTCGCCGGCATGCAAATCACCCAGACTGCCGGCACGCATGTGCGCACCGATTTCAGCCACCCGATCCTCCTCGGCCGGCATGACACCGCGAACAATCGCACCCTGAACGGCCTGGCCATAGGACAGCATTCCCTGCGCCATGATATAGGGTGCAGCCGCCTGAACATGGGGTTCATCCTTGACGCGGCCAACAATGAATTGCCAGTCACTCAGCTGGTTGTCAGGTCCGGTAATTTGCAGGTGCGAAGCCACCCCCAGGATGCGCGAGCGCAGTTCCTGCTGGAAGCCGTTCATCACCGACAGCACGACTATCAGGGCGGCAACGCCGAGCGCAATGCCGACCATGCTGGTCATGGAAATGAATGAAATAAAGTGATTACGACGTTTGGCGCGCGTATAGCGCAAGCCGACAAAAAGCTCGAATGGCAGGGAATTAAAAAACGACATGGGCGGATTCTAGCAGGGAAATACGTTTTTGTTTGTTATCGCTGACTGGCCAGCGCTTCGGCCAACTGCAAAACACTCATCGCATAGAACGTACTCTTGTTGTAACGTGTAATCACATAAAAATTATTGAAGCCCAACCAGAATTCCGAAGGCTTTTCCGGCGTTTCCAACGGAATTACGGCAAAGCTAAGCGACTTGTCCAGCGGCGTACTAGTGTTAAACCCGACATGCTGGATATCCTCCCTGGTCATTCCCGGCAGTATGGTTTCTATCCAGGAATCGGGCACAGGATCATCAAATGCGACATGACTGGCAACCGGGGCATCGGTCAACCAGCCATGAACAGACAGGTAATGCGCTACACTGCCAATCGCATCCACCTCGCTATTTCTCAGGTCAATTCTGCCGTCACCATCGAAATCCACTGCCAACTGTCGCACATTGGTCGGCATGAACTGCGGCAGGCCAATGGCACCAGCATAGGAGCCGAGCACGGAGCCGTATTCCAGTTGCTGCTCGCGCGCCAGCAACAGATATTGCTCAAGTTCGCCACGGAAATATTCGGCACGACGGGGATAATCGAAAGCCAGTGTAGTCAGCACATCAATCACGCGGTAGTTACCAGTATTCTGCCCATAAATGGTTTCAACCCCGATAATGGCAGCGATAATTTCTTCCGGCACGCCGTAGATGCGGCGGGCGCGCTTCAGTTCAGATGCATGCTCCTGCATGAATTTGACGCCGAGATTGATACGTCGCTGATTGACAAATCTTGATTTATAGCGCTCCCAGGACCGCACACCGGGACTCTCTGGTGGCTCCATGGCCTTGATGACCGAGGACTGAAACTCGACGTCGGCAAAAACCTCGCGCAACTTGTTCGCGGCAAATCCATGTTTCTCCACCATCTCGACAATGAATGCCTGCACTTCCGGGCGCTGATGATAAGGCGCAGGGCTGTCAGCCCAACCGCCTGCCTGAGCTTCTAGCGCAAAGGGCAAAGCCATCAGTAGTGCAACCATCGTGTTTGCGCATACATGCCAGGCTGATTGAAACTTGGGTTTATTTTTTTTATTCATCATGATTTTCGCAATTGCGGCCATTCAGACTCCGTTAACCGATAGGACCCATTGTGTTCAAAAATTGTTTCAACAAATCAACTGACATCCTCAATTTATCAGGGTTACCTGCTAAAATTACGCCATGTTTACTGGAATCATACAAGCCGTCGGCCAAATCAGTCGAGTCACCCCTGTTGATGGCGATGCCAAACTCGTCATTGCCAGCAACTCGCTGGACATGTCGGATGTCGCCATCGGGGACAGCATTGCTGTCAATGGCGTATGCCTGACCGCTGTCAACCTGGGCCCCGACTATTTCGAAGTTCACGTCTCGAAGGAGACACTGTCATGCACTGTCGGCCTGGACACCCAACGCCAGATTAATCTCGAAAAAGCCCTGCGTTACTCTGACCGGCTCGGTGGCCATCTGGTCAGCGGCCATGTCGATGGCGTCGGGCAGGTCGTCAAATTCGAGGCCATAAGCGGCGACTGCTGGCTGCTGGCCGTGCGTGCGCCGCACCTGATCTCGCGCTTCATTGCCGTCAAAGGCTCCATCGCCATCGACGGCGTCAGCCTGACCGTGAACGATGTCGACAAAGACACCTTTAGCGTCAATCTCATCCCGCACACACTGGAAGTCACCACCTTGAAAAATCTGGGCATAGGCAGTCGCGTCAATCTGGAAATCGACCTGATTGCGCGTTATGTGGAGCGCATGGCGCAATGGAATGTCGAAGACAGCGGGGATAGCGCCTGATGTCTGCAGTAATCAGCCCCATCAGCGAAATCATCGAGGAATTCCGCAATGGCCGCATGGTGGTCCTGGTCGATGAAGAAGATCGCGAAAACGAAGGTGACCTGGTTCTTGCGGCGCAATTTACCACTGCCGAGCATATCAACTTCATGGCACGCTATGGCCGCGGCCTGATCTGCCTGACATTGACCGAAGCCCGATGCCACCAGCTCAACCTGTCATCCATGGTGCAAAAAAATGGCAGCAGCATGCGCACCAATTTCACTGTATCGATCGAAGCGGCGAGCGGTGTTACCACCGGCATCTCTGCCGCTGACCGCGCGCACACCATACAGGCTGCCGTTGCCAAAAACGCCACAGCAAGGGACATTGTCAGCCCCGGCCACATCTTCCCGCTCGCCGCGCAGAATGGCGGTGTCCTGGTGCGCGCAGGGCATACCGAAGCGGGTTGCGACCTTGCTGCACTGGCCGGACTTGAACCGGCATCGGTCATCTGCGAAATCCTGAATGACGATGGCAGCATGGCGCGCCTGCCTGACCTGATGTCTTTCGCCAAACAGCACCAGCTGAAGATAGGCACAATTGCCGACCTTATTCACTACCGCAACCAGAACGAGTCACTGGTGCAACGTGCTGCTGAACGCATCATCAACACACCATATGGCGAGATGCGACTGATTGCCTATGCCGACAGGATCGCCAATGAAACCCATCTGGCCCTGGTCAAGGGTGAGCCAAGCCCGGACAAGGAGGTGCTGGTACGTGTACATGAGCCACTATCGGTATTCGACCTGCTCGACAGCAGCAGCAGCAGCCACTCCTGGAATACCTTACAAGCCATGCAGACCATTCAGCAGGCAGAAACCGGCGTGATGATTTTGCTGCGCCACCATGAAGATGGCGCCGAACTGGTCGAACGCATTCAGCATGCTGACGAGCCTGTACGGATTCGGCAGGACTTGCGCAACTATGGCATCGGCTCGCAAATTTTGCTGGATATCGGCGTGCGTAAAATGAAACTGATGGCGACCCCCAGAAAAATGCCCAGCATGGTGGGCTTCGGACTGGAAGTGACCGGCTACCTGGAAGCTCCCTGAGCTGGCGGGTGCTATTTATACAGCTACTATTTGTGAGATAATCGGCATTGTGGAAAATGTAAATCTCTCCGGCCACTTCCTGATCGCAATGCCTGCGATGACAGACCCGTATTTTGCAAGATCCGTCACTTTCATCTGTGAACACAACCAGGATGGCGCCATGGGCGTGGTCATCAACCGCCCCATCGACATGAAACTGGATGCGCTATTCGAACAGATCAACCTGCAACTGGAAAATGACACCCTGGCGCAAAGTGCCGTGCACTTTGGCGGGCCGGTGCAAATCGACCGTGGATTCGTCCTGCATCAACCGGCCGGCACCTGGGACTCCACTATCGCCGTTCACGGCAATACTGCCCTGACCACTTCCAAGGACATCCTGGAAGCCGTCGCCCATGGCCAGGGGCCAGAAAAAATGCTGGTTACACTCGGCTATGCCGGCTGGGCTGCCGGCCAGCTTGAACAGGAAATGGCGCAGAACGCCTGGCTCTCGGTCAAACCCGATGACCTGCAATCGCAGGACAAGGTCATTTTCGATATCCCCAACGAAGAAAAATTCACCGCCGCCATGGCGCTGCTCGGTATAAACCTTGCCACACTGTCGGATGAGGCGGGACACGCATGATGGCAACGCGCGCAGATGACCCGGATAAACTCACACACCGCATCAAGCAAACCATAGATTCCCCAAATTCCAGCACGCGTATTGAAGGCAGTGTATTGGGATTCGATTTCGGCGAAAAGCGTATCGGCGTCGCCCTTGGTGAGCACCTGCTGGGCATTGCCCACCCACTGACCACTATTGCCACCGAAATCAATGATGAGCGTTTTCGCCAGATCGGCGCACTTATCAATGAATGGAAGCCGGTGACCCTTGTCGTCGGACTGCCGCTATCCCTGGATGGCGAAGAACATCAGCTGACGCTACTATGCAAGAAATTTTCGCGCCGCCTGGAAGGCCGGTTCAACCTGCCGGTTGTCATGATAGACGAGCGCCTGACTTCAGCGGCTGCAAGCCAGACACTGAATGAACTCGGCATAGGCGGACGCAAACAAAAACCGATGATAGATCAGGTAGCGGCACAACATATTCTTCAATCCTATTTTGACGGACTAAGCCAATGACGCAGCAAACCAGAGCGCTGCCGGATGCAGAACAGCTGTTAAGCCAGCTGGCAGCACAACTCAAGCCTGTCATCACCGGCCACACCGCACTGGTCGGCATACACAGCGGCGGCGTTTGGATGATGGAGCGCCTGCTGCCCATGCTGGGCAATAAACTCGAACATGGCAGGCTGGATGTCTCCTTCTATCGCGACGATTTCGGCCAGCGTGGCTTGCACCAGGATACCCAGCCTTCGCAGATCCCTTTCGATGTCGAAGGTCGCCACATTATCCTCATCGATGACGTGTTCTATACAGGCCGCACAATACGCGCCGCCATGAATGAACTGTTCGACTATGGTCGGCCAGCCAGCATTTCGCTGGCAGTGCTGGTGAACCGGGGCGGCCGCGAACTACCCATTAGCCCCCAATTCTGCGCTCACGAAATGCAACTGCCTGCAACCCAGAATCTGCAGCTGATGCAGAACGACGAGGGCATGTTTTATCTCACATTGCAAGAAAGCGACTTGAAAGAAAGCGAAGATGTATAACCCGCAACTTACCGACGACGGCAAACTCAAGCATCTGCTCTCTATCGAAGGCCTGCCGAAAACCATCATCAACCAGATTCTGGATACGGCCGAGTCCTTCGTCGGCGTTGCTGAGCGGGAAGTGAAAAAAGTACCGCTGTTACGCGGCAAAACCGTCTGCAACATCTTCTTCGAGAACAGCACGCGTACGCGCACCACTTTTGAGATCGCTGCCAAGCGCCTGTCTGCAGATGTGATCAACCTCAACGTGAGTACATCTTCGCAATCCAAAGGCGAGACCATCCTGGATACGGTCGACAACCTGACCGCCATGCATGCCGATATGTTCGTCGTTCGCCATGCGCAGTCGGGCGCTGCACATTTCATCGCTCAACATGTCGAGCCCCACATCCATGTCATTAATGCCGGTGACGGCCGCCATGCGCACCCGACGCAAGGCCTGCTCGATGTCTTCACCATCAGGCGCTACAAACCCGAGTTGCACAATCTGCGGGTGGCACTGGTCGGCGATGTGCTGCATTCCCGCGTTGCCAGATCAGAAATTCACGCGCTGACCACACTGGGCGTGCCAGAAGTCAGGGTCATCGCACCAAAAACACTCCTGCCTGAGCATGTCGAGAAACTCGGCGTGCATGTCTATCACGACATGGCTGCAGGACTCAAGGATGTGGACGTGGTGATGATGCTGAGACTGCAGAACGAGCGCATGAACGGCGCACTGCTGCCAAGTGCACAGGAATATTTCAAAACATTCGGCCTGACCCAGGAAAAGCTGGACAAGGCAAAACCGGATGCTATCGTCATGCACCCGGGACCGATGAATCGCGGCATTGAAATCGACTCATCTGTGGCCGATGGCCGCCAATCGGTGATTCTGCCGCAAGTCACTTACGGTATCGCAGTGCGCATGGCAGTGAT
The DNA here is from genome assembly GCA_002842135.1 of Betaproteobacteria bacterium HGW-Betaproteobacteria-8. The sequence continues at coordinate 14,895 of PHCD01000005.1, forward strand.
GTCAATTCTGGCGGGTAACAACTGATGAAGATCCATATCAAGAACAGCCACCTGATCGACCCGAAAAACGGCGTTGATGCCAAACAGGATGTATTTGTTGCAGCAGGCAAGATAGTCGGCATCGGGCAGGCGCCGGCAGACTTTTCAGCGAACCAGGTGATAGATGCCAGCAATCTGATTGTCTGTCCGGGCCTGGTCGACTTATCCGCCAGACTGCGGGAACCCGGTTATGAATACAAAGCCACGCTTGAAAGCGAAATGCTGGCAGCTGCCGCAGGTGGCGTCACCAGCCTGGCCTGCCCGCCTGATACCGACCCAGTGCTCGATGAGCCGGGGCTGGTAGAAATGCTGAAGCACCGTGCCAGGCAGCTCAATCTGGCGCATGTCTATCCTCTTGGAGCCCTCACACGCCAGCTGAAAAGCGAGAACCTCACTGAAATGTGCGAGCTGACGGAAGCCGGCTGTGTCGGCTTTTCGCAGGCTGATAACGCCATCACGGATACTATGGTGCTCTGGCGCGCCCTGCAATATGCATCCACTTTTGGCTTTACAGTCTGGCTACGCCCGCAGGACAGCCATCTTGCTGCACATGGCGTAGCGCATGATGGTGAGGTTGCCGCCCGCCTGGGCCTGCGCGGCATACCTGCGGCTGCGGAAACGATCGCGCTGGCAACCATCATTCGACTGGTGAAGGAAACTTCGGCGAAGGTTCACATATGCCGGCTGTCAACCGAAGAGGCCGTAGCCATGGTACGGACAGCAAAAGCCGAGGGCTTGAGCATCACCTGTGATATTGCCGCCAATCACCTGCACCTGACCGAATATGACATCGGCTTTTTTGATACCAACTGCCACCTGCGCCCGCCACTACGCTCTCAACGCGATAAGGAAGCATTACGGCAAGGGGTGATAGACGGCACTGTGGATGCCATCTGCTCGGATCACACGCCGGTCGATGACGATGCCAAACTGCTTCCATTTGCCGAGGCAGAGGCTGGTGCCACCGGACTGGAACTGCTGCTGCCACTGACCCTGAAATGGGCCAGAGAACAAAAACTGTCTCTCAGCACGGCCATTGCCAGCGTGACAGCCAAGCCAGCAGCCATTCTGGGACTGAATAGCGGGCATCTGGCTCTGCACGGCACGGCAGATATCTGCATCTTTGATCCTGAACAATACTGGAAAGTTGAGCCCAAGGCCCTGAAAAGCCAGGGCAAGAATACGCCATTTAACGGACTGGAGTTGCCGGGCAAGATCCGCTACACCATTCTGGAGGGCGACATCGTATACAAGTCTTAAACCCCTTGCAGGAGGCTTACTGTGAGCAAGCGCTATCATGCAACGCCATCGTCCGTGCAACCCAATCTTTCGCGCCGTCGATTCATGCAGGCAGCGGCAGCCGTACCGCTCATCCTGTCCCTTCCGGGCAGAACATTTGCCAGCCCCGGCATTCACAAACTCAATGGACAGGTCTTTGTTAACAACCGTCCGGCTGACCTGACCACCCGCATCACTGCAGGCAGCAAGATTATCGTCGCCCATGACGGAGAACTGGCTTTCAGCATCGGTACGGACGCCTTTCTGCTAAGAGGCGGCACCGCGCTGGAACTGGTAGGCGCATCGATGGTTACCGGCTTAAGATTGCTCACCGGTGGCCTGCTTGCCGTCTTTGACAAGCGCAGCAGACCCGCACATATTGTCACCAGCATCGCCACCATAAGCATTCGCGGCACCGGTGCCTATGTCAACTCTGAACCTCATCGGCTGTATACCTGTACCTGTTATGGCGAAACCGATTTGCGCATCGGCCAGCATAGAGAGCGCATAGTCGCTACACATCACAATGCACATGAAATCCTGAAGGACGAATCACGCCCGGCAAAAACCGGCAAGATGACAGGCATGACAATGAACCGCATGGAAGTCATCGACCACACGGACGACGAACTGAGGATGCTGGAATCCTACGTCGCAGGATTCCAGCGTTTGACCAATAAACGCTGAACGGTAGCGAATACCGCCTGACTAGTCTTCTGATAACTGCTTGTGCAGTTTGACCGGCTCAGCCTTCTTCTTGCCACGCACACGCAGATTGATCATTTCCACCGCGACAGAGAACGCCATGGCGAAGTAGATATAGCCCTTAGGCACGTGGACATCCAGACCTTCAGCCATCAAGGTCACACCGACCAGTATCAGGAATGACAGGGCCAGTATCTTGATCGTTGGGTGCTCATCGACAAAATCACCAATGGCTTTGGCCGCCAGCAACATGACACCCACTGCGATGACGATGGCTACCGCCATGATGGAAACGTGATCGGCCAGGCCCACAGCAGTAATCACTGAATCCAGCGAGAACACAATATCGAGCACCGCAATCTGTACCAGCACCATGCCCATGCTGGTAACCACGATAGCTTGCCCATGCTCGTCCGAACCTTCCAGACTGTTGTGAATTTCATGTGTCGCCTTGGCCAGCAGGAACAACCCGCCGCCAATCAGAATCACATCGCGTCCCGAAATGTCGTAATCAAGCAGCGTAAACCAGGTCTCCGTGAGCCCCATGACCCAGGCAATGGAAAAGAGCAGCCCAAGACGCGCGAACATCGCAAGTGCCAAGCCCATTCGGCGGGCAAAGGCACGCTGCTTTTCCGGCAGCCGACCGACCAGGATGGAGATAAAGATGATGTTATCGATACCGAGCACGATCTCAAGCGCAGTCAGCGTAGCCAGCGCAATCCAGGCTTCCGGGCTGGCAAACCATTCAAACATTTTTACATCCGTTTCTTTAATTAAGTGTATGGGCAGTCAAAAAATTCAACGTTTAGACGATACCGAGATTATCAAGTCCTGCAGCATGATCTTTCTCATGCGAAGCCTTGCCTTCCAGCTTGATTCTCAGTCGTACTTCGTTCACCGAGTCGGCGTTGCGTAGCGCATCCTCATAGCTGATCTGGTCTGCTTCGTAGAGATCAAACAAGGCCTGGTCAAAGGTCTGCATACCAAGTTCACGCGACTTGGCAACGATCTCCTTGATTTCATGCACCTCTCCCTTGAAGATCAGATCTGAAATCAGCGGTGAGTTGAGCATGATCTCCATCGCCGCCACGCGGCCTTTTTCACCCTTTTTAGGAATCAGGCGCTGGGAGATGAAAGCTTTGACATTAAGCGACAGGTCCATCAGCAACTGGTTGCGACGCTCTTCCGGGAAGAAGTTGATAATACGGTCCAGCGCCTGATTGGTGCTGTTGGCGTGCAATGTCGCCATGCACAAGTGACCGGTTTCGGCAAAGGCAATCGCGTAATCCATGGTTTCACGGTCGCGAATCTCGCCAATGAGGATAACGTCTGGTGCCTGGCGCAAAGTATTTTTCAGGGCGATATGCCAGTTATCGGTATCCACACCGATTTCACGCTGCGTGATGATGCAGTTCTTGTGCTCATGAACGAATTCCACAGGGTCTTCAATCGTGATGATATGACCATAGCTGTTTTCATTACGATAGCCGACCATGGCCGCCAGCGAGGTCGATTTGCCGGAACCGGTACCACCGACAAAAATAACCAGGCCGCGCTTGGTCATCGACACTTCTTTCAAAATTTCCGGCAGGCCAAGTTCTTCAAAGTTTGGAATCCTGGTCGCAATGGTCCGGAACACCAGACCTGAACTGCCACGCTGCACAAAGGCATTGACACGGAAACGGGCCAGGCCTGGAATGCCAACGGCAAAATTGCATTCATTGGTAGCATCGTATTCCGCTGCCTGCTTGTCGTTCATGATGGAACGCGTAATCTCCTTGGCCTGCTGCCCGGTCAGCGCCTGATTGGTCACCGGCGTGACTTTGCCATCGATCTTCATCGCCGGCGGGAAACCTGTCGTAATAAACAGGTCTGACGCGTTCTTGGCGACCATCAAGCGCAACAAATCAAATACGAATTTTTCTGCCTGGCCTTGATCCATTTTTATACTTTCATTAGTGATGTTCTATCATTGCTCAACGCTGCACAATCAAGGGAAGCTTTCCTTGTTGGCGGCTTTGGAGCGTGCCTCCCCAACGGAGATAAGGTTACGCTGCACCAGTTCCTTGAGATTCTGATCCAGCGTCTGCATACCCACATTCTGGCCAGTCTGAATCGCGGAATACATCTGCGCGATCTTGTTTTCGCGTATCAGGTTACGAATCGCCGGCGTACCGATCATGATCTCGTGCGCTGCCACACGGCCCTGCTCATCCTTGGTTTTGCACAAGGTTTGCGAAATGACGGCACGCAAGGATTCAGAGAGCATGGAACGCACCATTTCCTTTTCTGCCGCAGGAAATACGTCAACAATACGGTCGACAGTCTTGGCCGCCGAACTGGTATGCAGGGTGCCGAACACCAGGTGGCCGGTTTCTGCAGCAGTCAGCGCCAGGCGGATGGTTTCCAGGTCGCGCATTTCACCCACAAGAATAACATCGGGGTCTTCACGCAAGGCGGAACGCAAGGCATTGCTGAAAGATAGTGTGTGGGGGCCGACTTCACGCTGGTTGATCAGGCATTTTTTCGATTGATGCACGAACTCGATCGGGTCTTCCACCGTCAGGATATGGCCGAACTCATTGTCATTGACGAAATCGATCATGGCCGCCAGCGTCGTGGACTTGCCCGAACCGGTCGGCCCCGTGACCAGGCAGATGCCTCTGGGGTTTTGCGCGATCTCCTTGAAAATCGGAGGGCAGTTGAGTTGCTCCAGCGTCAGGATCTTGGATGGAATGGTACGGAATACTGCGCCAGCGCCACGATTATGATTAAAGGCATTGACCCGGAAACGCGCGAGATTGGGGATTTCAAATGAGAAATCGCACTCCAGCATCTCTTCATATACCTTGCGCTGGCCATCGTTCATGATGTCATACACCATGTCGTGCACCTCGCTGTGCTCCATCGCAGGCACATTGATTCTGCGCACATCGCCGTGTACACGGATCATGGGGGGGAGCCCGGCGGAAAGGTGCAAATCGGAAGCTTTGTTTTTAACTGAAAATGCTAGTAAATCCGAGATATCCACTATGGGCTCCTGTTATAATTTTTAAGTACGGCAAGTATCTATCAGTCACAGCAAAGATGAGTGGATTATGACCTTTATTAGCGAACGCTTGCAAGCGGTCCGGGCCAGCATTGACGATGCGGCCATCCACGCTGGCCGTGACCCGGCCCAGGTGTGCTTGCTCGCCGTCAGCAAAGCGCATCCGGCAAGTGCCTTGCGGGCAGCTTTCGAGGCTGGTCAGCGCATGTTTGGTGAAAACTACCTGCAGGAAGCGCTGGGCAAACAGGCTGAGCTGAGCGACCTCAGCATAGAATGGCACTTCATCGGCCCGATTCAGAGCAATAAAACACAAGCCATCGCACAGCATTTCGACTGGGTGCACAGTGTAGACAGACTGAAAATTGCGCAACGCTTGAGTGCAGCCAGGGCAGATAACGCCAGGCCACTGCAGGTTTGCTTGCAAGTCAACGTCAGCCAGGAGGAAAGCAAAAGCGGCCTGGCTCTGGAAGAAACCGCAGAGCTGGCACTTGCAATCAAGGCAATGCCCGGGCTGAGACTGCGCGGCCTGATGGCGATACCGGCACCGACCAGGGATATTACATTGCAACGCGCGCAGTTCAGGCTGGTACGCGAGGTTTACGAGAAACTCCAGCAACAGGGCCTGATGCTTGATACCCTGTCCATCGGCATGTCGGATGACTTTCCTGCAGCCATTGCCGAAGGCGCCACCATCGTCAGGATAGGCTCCGCCATTTTTGGACCCAGAAACTAATGAACAACATGCAAACAGAACACCAGCTCAACACCCTGACAATCAGCTTCATCGGCGGCGGCAATATGGCCCGCGCCCTGATAGGAGGCCTGCTGAAACAGGGCTTTCCTGCTGTTCAAATCAATGTCATTGAATCCGATGCCGGGAAGCGCAGCGAACTCAGCAAGGATTTCGGCGTTACCGTGACGGAACAGCTGCCAAGTGTCACCAACAGCGACGTCGTCGTACTGGCCGTCAAGCCACAACAATTGCGCGATGTCTCGATATTTCTCGGCAGCCTGTTAAAACAACAACTGCTGATTTCAATCGCCGCCGGTGTACGCAGTGCAGACCTTTCACGCTGGCTCGGCGGCTATCAGTCCATTGTTCGCGTCATGCCCAACACCCCAGCACAGATTCAACTGGGCGTTTCCGCCCTTTATGCCACAGCCGCTGTCAGTGAATTGCAGCGTCAGCAAGCCGAAGCCCTGCTGCAAGCCGTCGGCCAGACGCTTTGGCTGGATGATGAAACACAAATGGATGCAGTGACCGCCATCTCGGGCAGCGGACCGGCCTATGTCTTTTATCTGATTGAGGCCATGCAGGATGCGGCCATTACACTTGGCTTTTCAGCAGAACAGGCAAAAATGCTGAGCCTGCAGACTTTTGCCGGTGCCAGCCAGCTCGCGATTCAAAGCGAATACAGCCCGGAAGAACTGAGAAGCCAGGTAACCTCCAAGGGCGGAACTACAGAGCGCGCCATCCAGAGCCTGGCGGCGGCGAATATCAAGCATGCCATCGCCGAAGCCGCAAAAGCAGCAGCCCTTCGCTCGAAAGAGCTCGGCGATCAGCTGGGCTCGGATCAGCTCTGATACCTCTACAATAATTTAGCGTGGGAACCCATAGATGATTACCAATGCATTACAGTTTTTGCTGCACACCATACTGGGCCTGTTCACCATTGCCGTGCTGTTGCGTTTTTATCTGCAACTGACCAACGCCCCATTTCACAATCCCGTTTCACAAACCATCGTCGCCCTCACCAACTTTGCCGTCAGGCCGTTACGTCGCATCATACCAAGCTGGGGCGGCTTGGATCTGTCAACCCTGCTGCTCGCCTACTTCAGTCAAATCATTCTGCACCTTGGCATACAACTCACCCGGGATTTCCCGTTGCTGGTCGCCGGCCACCCAGTCTGGCTCGGCCTCCTGGGCCTTGCACTGGTCGGAGTGATCAAATTCAGCATCTACATATTCCTCTATGCAGTGATCCTGCAGGCCATTCTCAGCTGGTTTAACTCGCATACGGTGATCTCGTCCGCCCTGAGCGCACTGACCAGGCCAATCATGAGACCCGTACAGAACCTGGTCCCAAGGCTGAATGGCGTCGATCTCTCACCGATAGTGGTCTTTATCCTGGCTGAACTGTTACTGATACTGTTCGTGACACCGTTGGAATTGCAGTTCCTCAGATTGTTTTAAGGCTCATTGGCAGACCCAACCATCCTGCGTCCCGGCAAAAAACCGGTATAGATTGGAATTCGTGGGGAATTCATTTACAGTAAGCTAAAAATCAATAAAAAGTTCGAGCTTGTATGCCATGCAGAAAAGCCAATGGATAAGAGTCTAAACCAGCAGATCACCGACTTTAAGGTGTGGCGTGACCAGTTATCGCGGAGCATTTCTGAATATCGCGACTGGCTTGGCAATACAAATCCGGAGAAGGGCTTCGAAGAGCTCCGGCTGTATGATATTGAGCAGGCGCTGGAAAGAGACAAACTGATCCTTGCCTTTGTTGCCGAATTCTCCCGCGGCAAAACCGAAACCATCAACGCCCTGTTCTTTTCCGAATTCGAACAACGCCTGCTGCCATCCGACCCCGGCCGCACTACCATGTGCCCGACAGAAATCTTCTGGGACGACCGCGAAGAACCATGCATCAAGCTGTTACCGATCGAGACACGCAAAAGCGACGACAGCCTGAATTTCCTCAAAACAAAACCGCAGCTCTGGTCTAAGATCAGGCTCGACATCAATTCCCCTGCCCAGATGAAGCAGGCATTCCAGACCATCATCGAACAGAAGGAAGTCTCACTGGACGATGCACGCTCGGTCGGCTTATGGAATGAATCCGACCAGACCATGAAAGAAACACTGGAAGCCAAAGGCAAGATCGACATTCCAGTCTGGCGACATGCCCTCATCAATTTTCCGCACCCCTTATTGAAAAGCGGGCTGGTCATACTCGATACCCCGGGCCTGAATGCACTGGGCGCAGAACCGGAACTCACGCTCAACATCATTTCCAATGCGCATGCCGTGATTTTCATCATGGCAACCGATACGGGTGTTACCAAATCCGACATGCAGATCTGGACCGATCACATCGGCAATCACTGCAACCGCAAAATTGCCATTCTCAACAAGATCGACATTCTTTGGGATGCACTTAAAACCCAAGCGGAAATTGACGCCGAGATCAATTCGCAGATCAGGAACACGGCCAAACTGCTCAACCTCGAACCCTCTAATGTACTGGCCATGTCAGCACAAAAAGGACTATTGGCGAAAATCAGGAACGATACCGAACTGCTTGAGCGCAGCGGCATCCTGCAAGTAGAGAAAATGCTGGCTGAAAATGTGGTCGGAGCCAAGTACCAGATTCTGCGCAGCACCCTGCTGGCGGAAACCAGCGGCCTGGTCAAAAATTCACGTAAATCACTACAGCAACGGCTTGTCCACACGCGTAACCAGTTAGAGGAATTACAAAGCCTGCGCGGCAAGAATCGCGAAGTAGTCGAAAGCCTGCTCACGGAAGTCACAAACAGCCGTAAACTTTATGATGCCTCGGTTGCCACCTTCAACAAGGGCAGCTATGACATCTCGAGCCTGGGCAAGCAATTGCTGAACCTGCTGGGGCAAGACACCCTGCAGAAACTGCTGACTGAAAGCAAGCGTGAAATCGGTGATAGCTGGACCACCATGGGCCTCAATCGCAGCATCAAGAAACTGATTCAGCAAACCAGGCAAATGTCTTCTGAAATCAACAGTCTGGGCGAGAACATCCAGAAACAGGCGGATCATCTCTACCAGTTATTTGCCACCAACCATCAATTTGAAACACGCATCCCGCCGAAACTGGATATGACTGAATTCACCAGCCGCATGTCTGGCCTGGAAGCAGTCACCGATGCCTTTTGCAGCGACCCGATCAATGTCATGACAGAAAAACATTTTCTGATCAGGAAGTTCTTCTTGAGCCTTGGCCGCCAGGTCGAGGCGATCTTTGCCGATGCCCTCAAGAATGCGGCAACCTGGCTGAAAACCGTGCTGGGGCCTTTACGTCAGCAGATCGATGATTACAAGGCCAATCTCGACAAGCGCAGCAAATCATTGATGCAAATTCACCAGAACGTAGATGAGCTGCATACCAGCATCAAAAACAATGAACAGAACCTGACTCGCCTGCAGCAACATGGTGCCATGCTGGACCGGCTCTTGCTGAAACTGATGACTGGCGGCAAATCACAATTCAGCGATACGCAGAATCCATCACCCGCCCCGGCCTGAGCCTGCAATCCACACTACATCAGCACGATCTCAAACGACTCCTGCGCGTAATGCAGGTCCGCCTGCAGAGACACCGGCTTGCCAATAAAATCGGAGAGATTGGCGAGGCTTTGCGATTCTTCATCCATCAGTAACTCAATTACCTTGGGCGAGGCAATCACGCGGAACTCTCTCGCGCTGAACTGTCTGGCGTGCCGCAACAGTTCACGCAGAACCTCGTAGCACATGGTCTGTGCAGTTTTCAGTTCTCCACGCCCCTGGCAGGCAGCGCATGGCTCACACAACATATGTGCGAGACTTTCACGCGTACGCTTGCGCGTCATCTCGACCAGCCCAAGCACAGAAAAGCCGCTCACCCAGGTTCGCGCACGATCACTGGTCAGCATTTTGTTCAGTTCTTCCAGCACTGCCGCGCGCTGTTCGTCTTCATCCATATCGATGAAATCAATGATGATGATTCCGCCGAGATTTCTTAAGCGGAGCTGTCTGGCTATACATTGTGCCGCCTCCAGATTGGTCTTGAAGATCGTATCCGATAATGACTTGCCATTGACGAAACTGCCGGTGTTGACATCCACGGTAGTGAGCGCCTCAGTCTGGTCAAAAATCAGGTAGCCACCCGATTTCATCTCGACCTTGCGCGACATGGCCTTTTTGATCTCGTTTTCGACGTTGTACATGTCGAACAGCGGCCTGACCCCCTGATAGTGTTCCAGGCGCTTTACTGCACGCTGTGCATACTGCGTGCCGAATTCAACCAGCTTTTCATAAGTCTCACGGGAATCGACCTGAATGCGTTCCGTGTCCGCATTCACCACATCGCGCAGAACGCGCATAGGCAGGTTCAAATCCTGGAACACCAGCGAACGGTTCGCTGCTGTCTGGCTGGCGGCCTGGATATTGCTCCAGACTTTTTGCAGGTAATCAATGTCGGCCAGCAGTTCTTCGTCGGTTGCCGTTTCGGACATGGTGCGAATGATATAGCCGCCCTTCCTGTCCGCAGGCAGCAATTTAATCAACCGGTCACGCAGCAACTCACGCTCGGCCTCATCCTCGATCCTTTGCGAAACTCCAATATGATCCTGTTGTGGCAGATAGACCAGGAAGCGCCCTGCGATACTGATCTGCGTCGTCAATCGTGCGCCCTTGGTCCCTATCGGCTCCTTGATCACCTGGACGATGATGGGCTGCCCTTCCTGCAGTACCTCCTGTATGGCCTTCTCATGGTCTGCGGTAGTGCATTCCAGCACATCCGCCACATGCAGGAATGCAGCACGCTGCAAACCGATCTCGACGAAAGCCGACTGCATGCCAGGCAGCACCCGGCAGACAGCTCCTTTATAGATATTGCCGACCAGCCCCAGAGAACCGTTACGCTCAATATGCAGTTCCTGCACGACCCCCTGTTCCGTGATGGCCACGCGGGTTTCCTGCGGCGTTACATTAATCAGGATTTCTTCACTCATTTTTTCAGCAACTCAATGCCAGCCTGTCTTAGAAGTTGTGCAGTCTCAAAAATCGGCAAACCCATCACACCGGTGTAACTTCCGCTTATGGACTTGATGAATATGCCAGCCAAGCCCTGTATACCGTAGGCACCCGCCTTGTCATACGGCTCGCCACTGGCGATATAAGCCAGGATATCCTCATCGGCCATCTCCGCCATCTCCACATGCGTGCTCGAAAGCGCAGTCTCGGTACCGTACTGACTGGCGACAGCAACCGCAGTATGCACTTCATGACATCGCCCAGACAGGCTTTTGAGCATGCTGTAAGCCTCTTGTTCATTTTCCGGCTTGCCAAGGATAGCCCCATCCAGACTGACCGTCGTATCCGCTGCCACGATGGGCCGCAACTCCAGCGCTTCATCTCGCAGATACTGCAGGCACACTTCCGCTTTTTCACGGGCCAGCCGTATCACGTAATCTTCCACGCCCTCATTTTGGCGCAAGGACTCATCAACGTGGGAAGGCAGTACGATAGTGTTCAGCCCTAACTGTTGCAGTAACTCTTTACGACGAGGTGATTGTGATGCCAGGTAAATATTGTTCTTTATCATGCTTATGACGTTTTAATCGAAGTCACTTAGAATAGTCAGCTCAAGACTGATAATACCCAAACTGAAAGATTTAACCTATGCTCGAATGGGCTTATTTATTCAAAATCGGCATCGCACTGTTCGCCATCGTCAACCCGATAGGTAGCGTACCGATTTTTATTGGCGCAACCGAAGGCTGGTCCACACATGACAGGCGACATATCGCCAGGATCGTAGCCTTCACCGTGTTCCTGGTTCTCGCACTCTCAGCGATAGTGGGTGACAAGATTCTCGCATTCTTCGGCATCAGCATCCCTTCGTTCGAAGTTGGCGGCGGCATCCTGCTGATGCTGATTGCCATCTCGATGATGCACGGCAAACTCAGTGAAGCCAGACAAACCAAGGAAGAAGCCCAGGCGGTCTCCGACCGCGAGGCGATTGCCATCGTACCCTTGAGCATCCCCCTGCTGGCAGGTCCGGGCGCCATCAGTAGCATGATCATCGCCGCGCAGCAAAAACCAGGCCTGATAAACCAGTTCTCACTGGTACTGCCGATAGGCGTCATCTGCCTGGCAGTCTGGCTGGCACTGAGCCTGTCGACCAGAATCGCCGCGCGCATGGGCACCATAGGCATCAACGTCGTCACCCGCCTCATGGGCCTGATCCTGGCAGCCATGGCAGTCGAATTCATCGCACACGGTCTGCAAGGCCTGTTCCCGCAATTAGCTTAAGTGATGCACGGCAAGGTAAAATAGACGCTTTATTGCCCGAAGTCATCATGATCTGGAAACCCAACACCACTGTTGCCGCAGTCATTGAACAAGATGGCAAGTTTCTGCTGGTAGAAGAAGAAACGACGGATGGCATCCGGCTCAACCAGCCGGCGGGACACCTGGAAAAAGGCGAAACGCTGATCGAAGCCGCCATTCGCGAAACCAGTGAGGAAACCGCTTACGATTTCACGCCGGAACATTTGCTCGGCGTTTATCACTGGCGTCACCCAAGCAAGGACATTACCTATCTGCGCTTTGCGTTTATCGGCCGTGCCGCAAATCACAAACCGGCACAGAAACTGGATGACGGCATACTGCGTGCAGTATGGATGAGCGCAGACGAGATTCGCGCAAGCCGTGGGATACACAGAAGCCCGCAAGTGCTGACGTGCATTGAACATTATCTGGCAGGACAACGCTTTCCATTGAGCGTATTGACACACTTATGAAAACCAAAAGAGTAGTCGTCGGCATGTCCGGCGGAGTGGATTCATCCGTAGCGGCCCTGTTGCTCAAGCAACAAGGCTATGAAGTCGTCGGCCTGTTCATGAAGAACTGGGAAGATGACGACACCGATGAATACTGCTCATCCAAACAGGACCTGATCGACGCTGTCTCGGTTGCCGACAAGATCGGCATCGAGATTGAGGCGGTCAACTTCAGCAAGGAATACAAGGATCGCGTGTTCGCCAATTTCCTGCAGGAATACCAGGCGGGCCGCACACCGAATCCGGACATCCTGTGCAATGCCGAAATCAAGTTCAAGGCTTTCCTCGACCATGCCATGGGCCTGGGCGCCGACCTGATTGCGACCGGCCATTACGCCCAGGTGCGTGAAAAGGACGGCCTGTTCCAGCTAATGAAAGGCGACGACGGCAGCAAGGATCAAAGCTATTTTCTTTACCGCCTGAATCAGGCACAGCTATCGAAGACCCTGTTTCCGCTTGGCCATCTGCTCAAGCGCGAGATACGTGACATCGCCCGGCAAGCTCAGCTACCCACCAGCGAGAAGAAGGATTCCACCGGCATCTGCTTCATTGGCGAGCGTCCGTTCCGCGAATTCCTCAACCGCTACCTGCCACGTGAGCCGGGTGAAATGCAGACACCGGGTGGCAAAGTGGTCGGCCAGCATGAAGGCCTGATGTATTACACCATTGGCCAACGCCAGGGGTTGGGGATCGGCGGCTCACGCACCAGCAATGGTGAGCCGTGGTTTGTCGCCGGCAAGGATATGGAAAAGAACGTGCTGATTGTGGTGCAGGGCCATGAACATCCATTGCTGCTCAGTGACGGGCTGGTTGCCAACCAATTGCACTGGATCTCGGGGCAAAACCCGGAAACGCACTGGGTCTACGCAGCCAAAACCCGTTATCGCCAACCCGATGCGCCTTGCGAGATCGATCGTCTTGAGGGGGATGAAGTGGAAGTGCGTTTCGGCCAGCGCCAGTGGGCAGTGACACCAGGTCAGTCGGTGGTAGTCTACGAGAGTAATGTCTGCCTTGGTGGCGGCATCATCACGCGCGCGATTTAACTGACAATCCCATCAATCTAATCGGCAGGAGGGGCGGTCTCGCTGAATGAAGGCCGCTTCATCATCTCCTCGAAATGCCGGGCAAGATTCGGGTATGTACCGCGCCAGCCCATGTCCGCGTAGCGCAGGTCGAGCCAGCCCAGCAAACAGCCCAAGGCAATGTCGGCGAGACTGAATGTGTCATCGACGCACCACTTGTTTTCGCCCAGTTCAGCGTTAAGTTGCGTCAATCCGCGCGATACCTTGCCCATCTGCTTTTCAATCACTGCCGCATCCCGCATGTTGCCGGAGCGGGCCGATTCCTGCCTGGCGAGAATCGCTGCATCGCAAACACCATCTGCCAATGATTCCCAGCGGCGCACCCAGATCTTGGCTGAATTTTCCTGGGGAATCAGCCGGGCCAATGGTGTACGGTTGTCCAGGTATTCCACGATGACTCGTGAATCGAACAGGCTCCCACCATCGTCCAGAATCAGGACGGGAATCTTGCCAAGCGGATTATGATGAATCACCGGACAATCCGGATCGGCCAGCGCCACCTTCACCATTTCGACTTCAATACGTTTCTCTGCGGCAACAACTCGCACTTTTCGGGCGTAAGGACTGGTAAGCGAATAAAGAAGCTTCATGGCTGGAATCTATAGTCAGTTAATTGAGGATTGTTGTTACGGCGCTGCATTATAATGTAATTCATGAATTCGACCTTATTTCATAAAAGCCTGACCGGCACGGCACTTTTGAGACTCAAACAGGTCATGCTGGATAATGTGCTTGGAGCACTGGCCGAAGATATTGGTTCAGGCAATCTTTCTGGTGATTATACGGCACAACTGATCCCGGAAAACCAGCAGGCCAACGCCACCATCATCAGCCGGCAAACCGCCGTCATCTGCGGCTTGCCGTGGGCACACGAATGCTTTATCCAGTTGGACAAAACAATCAGCATTGACTGGCAAATCCAGGAAGGCGACACCGTCGTTCCCGGCCAGCTGATTGCCCGAATATCAGGCCATGCCAGACCCATGCTGAGCGCGGAACGCTGCGCCCTCAATTTTTTGCAAACACTCTCGGCAACCGCAACAGAAACACGAAAATTTACCGATGCCATAAAAGGCTGTAAAGCAGCCATCCTTGATACCCGCAAGACACTCCCTGGCCTCAGGCTGGCACAAAAATACGCCGTCCTGGTCGGTGGCGGCCAGAACCAAAGGTTAGGGCTTTATGATGGCATTTTGATTAAGGAAAACCATATTTCCGCCGCTGGAGGCATACACCAGGCGCTGAACCTGGCACACCAGATCAATCAAAACATACCGGTCCAGATCGAAGTCGAAAACCTGCAGGACTTGCTGATTGCCATAGAATCAGGGGCCCAATCGATTCTGCTAGACAATTTCAGCAGTTCGGATTTGGCTGAAGCTGTAAGCCTCAACCAAGGCCGCGCTGTCCTCGAGGCTTCCGGTGGCATCGGTATCGACAATGTCCGTACCGTTGCCCTCACCGGGGTAGACCGCATCTCCATCGGGCACCTGACCAAGGATATCCAGGCCATAGACCTTTCCATGCGTTTCGAATAAAGTAGACCATCATGAGCAAAGCCAACACCATCGTAAAACAGGAAGGCCGACTGACATTAGGCGATGTGTTGCGCATGCTGGTGAATGACGGCATGGTGGAAAAAAGCCAGGCAGAGCAACTCTACAAAGACCGCAAACTTGACCGCTCGAATCTGCATCCGCTGGTTGTTGTAGGTGAGCAGAAATGGAAGAACCTTGCCGCGCCAGACAAGCCATTAACCGTCGAAACGCTTACAGTCTGGCTGGCCGACCGCAGCGGTCTCGATTATTACCATGTCGATCCGCTCAAACTCGATTTCGGCTCGGTGGCACAGATCGTCTCTAAAGCCTATGCCGAGCGCCTCAAGATCATGCCGGTCAAGGTGCAGGGGAATATAGCAACGATTGCGACAGCCGAACCGTTCCTGACCGAATGGATACCGGACCTGGAACGTGTACTGGGCATGAAAATCAAGCTGGTCATAACCAACCCGCTTGAAATCAACCGTTACCTGCCTGAAATCTACAACCTGGCCAACTCCATCAACCTGGCCAGCACCGCAAAAGCCGGCCAGATCGTCGGTGTACAGAATTTTGAGCAACTGGTGGAGCTCGGCAACAGCAAGAACCTGGACGCCAATGAGCAACATATCGTCAATATCGTTGACTGGCTGTTCAAATATGCTTTCGAACAGCGCGCCAGCGACATCCATCTGGAGCCACGGCGCAACATCGGCCTGGTACGCTTTCGCATCGATGGCATCCTGCATCAGGTTTACCAGTTGCCATCCACCATCATGAATGCCATCACCAGCCGCATCAAACTGCTCGGCCGCATGGACATGGTGGAAAAACGCCGGCCACAGGATGGCCGCATCAAGACCGTCACGGCAGAAGGCCAGGAAATCGAGTTGCGGCTGTCGACCATGCCGACCGCTTTCGGCGAAAAACTGGTCATGCGTATCTTCACACCGGAGAATCTGGTCAAGGACTTCATTCAACTCGGTTTTTCGCAGGAGCAGGATGCCCTCTGGAAAACCTGGACCGCCAATCCCAACGGCATCATTCTAGTAACGGGTCCGACAGGTTCGGGCAAAACCACAACCCTGTATTCAACACTGAAGCAACTGGCTACGGAAGAAGTGAACGTCTGCACTGTGGAAGACCCGATCGAGATGGTCGAGCCAACCTTCAATCAGATGCAGGTTCAGCAAAACATCGACCTGACTTTCTCCGATGGCATCCGCACCCTGCTGCGCCAGGACCCTGACATCATCATGGTCGGTGAAATCCGCGACGGGGAAACAGCCGAAATGGCCACACAGGCGGCGTTAACCGGCCACTTGGTACTCTCCACCCTACACACCAATGACGCGCCTTCATCCATCACCCGCCTGCTTGATCTGGATGTACCGTTCTACCTGATCAACTCCACCGTAATCGGCATCATGGCACAGCGGCTGGTGCGTACCCTTTGCCCGCACTGCAAGGAAGCGGCGGACATCGACCAGGCCACTTGGGACGCCTTGGTCAGTCCATGGAAGATCGCCAAACCGAAGCAAATCCAGAAAGCCGTGGGCTGTCTCGAATGCAGGATGACCGGTTACCGTGGCCGCAGCGGTATTTACGAAATGCTGAGCATCAGTCCAGCCATCAAAAAGCTCATTGCACAGAATGGCGACCTCGCCACCATTCGCGCAACCGCCCACCGTGAAGGGATGGTGCCCCTGATGATCAATGGTGCGGAAAAAGTGGCGGCGGGCATCACCACCATCGAAGAATTGCTCAAGGTCGCGCCACCACCGATAGATTGACCGTCCAGAACACAACCGGCAATGAATATTTAGCGCTACTGGCATGATTCCCTGAGGATTTAGCCTTGACCAAAATCATGCAACCAGTTACTGTTTAGGGTTCAATTATCCTCAGTAAAAACAAGCAATATATGGAAGACCGTAGCCCGCCATCCTCTCACCATGCCTCACGTCCAATTTCGGGCGCGGAGATTCTCACTCGCTGCCTGCAAGAGGAAAAAGTCAAATATGTGTTCGGCTATCCCGGCGGTGCGGTGCTCCACATCTACGATGAGATTTTCAAGCAGGACGCGTTCAAGCATATCCTGGTACGCCATGAACAGGCTGCAGTGCATGCCGCCGATGCATATTCCCGCGCCACGGGCGAAGTTGGCGTTGCGCTGGTGACTTCCGGTCCGGGCGCAACCAATGCCATCACAGGCATTGCAACGGCCTACATGGATTCAATTCCGCTGGTCGTCATCAGCGGCCAGGTACCGGCACCTGCCATTGGCATGGATGCCTTCCAGGAAGTCGATATGGTCGGCATCACACGCCCATGCGTAAAACATAACTTCCTGGTCAAGGACGTCAAGGACATTGCCGTTACTATCAAGAAGGCGTTTTACATTGCCGCCACGGGCAGGCCCGGTCCTGTTGTCGTCGATATTCCCAAGGACATCACAGCGCATTTTGCCAAGTTCGAATATCCAGCCAGCGTAGAGCTGCGCTCTTACACGCCTGTTATCAAAGGACACTCAGGCCAGATCAAGAAAGCCGTCAAGCTCCTGCTGGAAGCCAAGCGCCCTATGCTTTATACCGGCGGCGGCGTAATCCTGGGCAACGCCTCCGAAGAACTGATCAAGCTCGCACGGACGCTGGGTTACCCAGTCACCAACACCCTGATGGGACTTGGCGGCTACCCGGCCACCGACAAGCAGTTCGTCGGCATGCTGGGCATGCACGGCACTTACGAAGCCAACATGGCAATGCAGGATTGCGACGTCCTGCTGGCTGTGGGTGCACGTTTTGACGACCGCGTCATTGGCAACCCGGGTCACTTCTTCAGCAAGGACCGCACGATCATCCATGTCGATGTCGACCCTTCATCCATCTCCAAACGGGTCAAGATCGATGTGCCGATTGTCGGCCACGTACAGTCGGTATTGGCCGAGATGAATGAACTGCTGGCGGCGGAACCGAAGAAACCTGAAGCCTTGGCTATCGATGCATGGTGGGCGCAGATCGACACCTGGCGCGAGAAAAAATCGCTGGCCTACAAAACCGACAGCAACATTATCAAGCCTCAGTACGTGATCGAGAAACTGTGGGAAGTCACCAAGGGCGATGCCTACGTGACGTCGGATGTTGGCCAGCACCAGATGTGGGCTGCACAATATTACAAGTTTGACAAACCGCGTCGCTGGATCAATTCCGGCGGTCTTGGCACCATGGGTGTCGGCTTGCCATATGCCATGGGTTGCCAGATGGCAAATCCAGATGCCCAGGTTGCCTGCATCACCGGCGAAGGCAGTATCCAGATGAATATCCAGGAGCTGTCAACCTGCCATCAGTTCAGGCTGCCGATCAAGGTCATCCTGTTGAACAACCGTTACCTCGGCATGGTACGTCAGTGGCAGGAGTTCTTCTACGAGAACCGCTATTCTGAATCCTATATGGACAGCTTGCCGGACTTCGTCAAACTGGCAGAGTCCTATGGCCATGTCGGCATGAAGATCGAAAACCCGGGCGATGTAGAAGGCGCGCTGAAAGATGCCTTCAACATGAAGGATCGTTTCGTTTTCATGAACTTTATCACCGACCAGAAGGAAAACGTGTTCCCCATGGTACCGAACGGCAAAGGTTTATCGGAAATGATTCTGGCAGGGGACGAATAACATGAAGCACATTATTTCACTGCTGATGGAAAACGAATCCGGCGCACTCTCCCGCGTAGCCGGCCTGTTCTCGGCACGCGCCTACAATATCGAATCTCTGACCGTGGCGCCCACCGAAGATGCCACGCTGTCACGCATGACCATCGTCACTTCCGGATCGGAGGATGTGATCGAGCAGATCATCAAACAGCTCAACAAGCTGGTCGATGTGGTCAAAGTGCTGGACCTGAATGACGGGCGTTATATCGAACGCGA
>PHCD01000086.1 GCA_002842135.1 Betaproteobacteria bacterium HGW-Betaproteobacteria-8
GTACTTGGACTCAACTGGCTCGTATGTCATACATACGTGGTTCAGTGGTGAGTAGATCAAGCCAGTGCGTGGGCTGTAAGCTGCAGGCTGTTGGTCTTTAGTACCCAAAGCAGCTGGGCAGATACCCTTGGCGTTGTAGTCTTGGTGAGTAGAAGCAGAACCTACCTTATGTGGTACGCCAGACTTCAGGTCAACGTGAGTTGCCCAGTTAACGAATGGGTGTACTTTTTCAGCAGCTACCAGAGAACCGGTGTTAGCTTCGAAAGTGTATGCGAAACCGTTACGGTCATGGTGCCATGCGTATGTCTTGCCACCCTTGTCGAACAGGATCACTTCGTTAATGCCGTCATAATCCCACTCATCGTGTGGAGTCATTTGATAGCCCCACTTAGCAACGCCAGTGTCAACGTCACGTGCGAAGATGGTCATGGACCACTTGTTGTCGCCTGGACGTACGTCTGGGTTCCAAACAGATGGGTTACCAGTACCGTAGAATACGGTGTTGGTCTTGGCATCATATGGCCACCAGCCCCATACGGAACCGCCACCATGTTGCCAGCCATCTTTAACTGCTTGTGGCTTCAACCATGTCTTAACACCGAGGTCAGCAACCGGGAACTTCAGTTGGTCTTTTGACAGAGCCTTGAAGGAACCGCCTTCTTTGTTACCGCCGTTCACGTCTTGGTATGTAGACAGAGCGGAGTAGTGTGGGTTGGCTTTGTTGAAGTCAGCACCGATCAGCACTTCGCTGTCAGGACCAGTGGAGTAGGCCTTCCATGCCAAGGAACCGTCTTTGATGTTGTATGCAGCGATAAAGCAGCGAACACCGAATTCAGCACCTGAGCAACCTGTCAGAACCTTGTCCTTGATGACATGAGGAGCATTGGTGTTGGTTGCGCCAACCTTAGGATCGGTATTGGAAACATCCCAAACCTTAGCACCGGTCTTAGCATCCAGAGCAACCAGCATACCGTCGTTCTGTTGCAGGAAGATCTTGCCATCGCCAAAACCCAGACCACGGCTTACGTTGTCGCAGCACAGAACTGCTTGAACGGATGGGTCTTGTTTAGGGAAGTAAGCCCAGACGATCTTTTGATTGTCGTTCAGGTCAAGAGCGTAAACGTTGTTTGGGAATGCTGTATGAACATACATCATGTTGCCAACAACGACTGGTGAACCTTCGTGGCCACGGTTAACACCGGTAGCGAATGTCCAGGCAGCCTTCAGGTTCTTGACGTTACCTTTGTTGACTTGGTTAAGTTGGCTGTAGCCATTGTTGTTGTGCTGACCACGTGGATGTGCCCAGTTGTTCTTGTCTTTCATTGCAGCTTCTTGGTCTGCAGCAGCAGATGCAACCATTGGCATTGCCAGTGATGCACCGATTGCCAAACCGAGAGCCAGCTTGAGTTTGCTCATCTCCATTTTGAATCTCCATAGTTGTTAATACTAAGGTTTAAGTCAGCTTAAACTGCACACTTGCATCCCCGACTTTCACCGAGTTAATGACCGGTTTACAGATAAGCTTGAGCTGCATTTTCATGCAGTGAAGGGCATATTAGAACTTTCCAAAACGATTTGCAATACTCCATTTACAATTTATTTACAATTTAACTTTAACCTGCCCAACATATTACATTTCGCAACGTGCAGAAATGTTATGATGTGAAAAATTATCATTAATAATCAACGCGGAATAGCATCTTTACCATGCCTCAAGACAGCACTTACAATTTGTATCCCGAAATAGATTTTTATCACTCAGACTGGTTAAAAGTATCTGAAATCCACTCTATTTATTATGAAGAGTGTGGAAATCCCGGTGGTCGACCGGTAGTTTTCCTGCACGGCGGCCCTGGCAGTGGCTGCAACCCCAATCAGCGCCGCTTCTTCGACCCGGCACATTACCGCATCATATTACTCGACCAGCGCGGTTGCGGCCGTAGCCAGCCATTGGGTGAAACCGCTGCCAACACCATTGATGACCTGGTAGCCGACATTGAGAAACTACGCTCGCATCTTGGCATTGAACGCTGGCTGGTATTTGGCGGCTCATGGGGCAGTACACTGGGAATTGCCTACGCGATTGCACACCCTGAGGTTGTAACCGGCCTGGTATTGCGCGGCATCTTTCTCAGCCGCCAAAGTGAACTTGACTGGTTCCTGGGCCAGAGCGAGCAATTCTTTCCAGAAGCCTGGAACAATCTGCTTGAATACCTGCCTGCAAGTGATCGTGACACTCCCTTGCAGAGCTATGCCAAACGCATATTCTCCGGTGACATTGCCATCAGCGCACCAGCCGCAACACGCTGGAACGACTACGAAAGCAGCATCATGAGCTTGCAACCCGGCACTGGCAGCTCAACGCCGGTATCCGATGAGGTACAGGTAGCCAGGGCACGCGTACAGATACACTATATATTGCATGGCTGTTTTGTCAGCCATCGCGACCTGCTGGAAGAAGTGAAGAAATTGGGCCATATTCCTACTGTTATCGTGCAGGGGCGTTATGATATGGTATGTCCTCCGCTGACTGCATGGCAGCTTAAACTGGCCTTGCCGCAAGCCGAGTTTCACATGATTCCAGACGCAGGACATTCGGCGATGGAGCCGGGCACTCGTAGCACACTGATTGCGGCAACCGAAAAATTCAAAACCTTACATTATTAAAATTGGCAATTAAATTTCATCGTGTAAAGTCCTTGGGCAGCCACCCGGCGATTGCCAGGCCACGCGAGGCCTATGCAAAGCATCGCTACAGCACGCCTTTGTTCGTGCTGCATGAAACACTGGCTGCATTCAAGCTGCACAACGGCCTGAGCATGTCGGCATCGTTGTCTTTCTATGCCATGCTCGCGCTAATCCCCATGGCCTTGCTCATGTTCTTTGTGCTGAGCCACCTGATATTCACCTCGGATTACGCCATCGTCAAACTGGCTATCCTCACCAGCAACCTGGTACCTAAACTGAGCAACCGCATCATGATCGAGGTATACAACGCCTCTCAGCAAAAGGCGGTTTGGGGTGCCTTTGGCCTGCTGGCGTTATTCTGGGTGGTAACCCCGCTGGCAGGGGCAATGCGCTCAGCTTTCTACACTATGGCTTCCATGCTGGAAACGCCTTCTTATATCAAGCGCAAAATCAAGGACTCCATTGCCGTGCTCGGCATCCTGCTGATTTTCTTTCTCTTCAGCATCAGTGGATTGATGCTGGAGAAAATTGTCGATTTCATCAAGCCGGCAGCGAGTTATACCGAAATCATCAATACGCTGGGCTCATTTGCACTCACCACGCTATGTGTTGCCGCTTTTTACCGTATTACATTCCCGGCCAAGACCAGTTTTATCCATATCATGATCGGATCCGCCCTGATAGCCATGCTTTGGCTGGCAATGCGTCCGGCTTTTGCCCTGTTCCTGTCTGTAAATCAATCCTATGGCAGCATGTTCGGCGGCATGAAAAATCTGTTTATCTCTATAGGCTGGCTCTACTACACGTTTGCCGTATTCATGATAGGCACCGAACTGATCAGCATTCTGCGCAAAAAAGAAGTACTGCTTCTGCGCGGCCTGTTTACCCAGATGCCCGATGACAGCAAGCATTATTTACGCGAACTGATGAAACGCTATGGCAGGAAACTCAAGCAAGGCGAATTTTTCTTTAGACAGGGCGATGATGACCATGACATCTTTTACGTAGTCTCTGGACATATCAAACTGGTCACCAACGGCAACTTGTTGCGCGAAATGGAAGCGGGGGATTATTTCGGCGAAATGGCATTCCTGACTGACACACCGCGATTTGCCGATGCAGTTGTTGCATCAAAAGCAGCCGAAGTGGTGGTCATCAGCTCAAACAATATAGAAACATTGATGATGGATGACCCCAAAGTTGCAATGAATTTCCTGCGCGAGATGGCGACTAGGTTACAGGCCAGCCAACAACAAAACATCCCTAGCGCCAGCCATCAATCCTGATTTTCATGATCAGCACCAACCCTGCCAGCACTAGCGTGATGGCATTGGCCACAATCACCGGCCAGGAACCTATCAGCAGGCCGTAACAGAACCACGATGCCACACCCGTGGTAAACAGGGCATACATGCCAATAGAAACATCCCGGGTAGACCTTGTGCGCCAAACCTTGATGACCTGCGGAATGAACGCAATGGTGGTCAAAGTGGCGGCAATAAATCCAATAATAGTGGCGTAAGTGTTCATGCGTGCGTTCTTAAACGCACTATTATCTTGCACCTGAACTAAGTTATGAAAGCTTTTTTCAGAAAACACCCGGAGAACAGATGCCATGAATCAAAACGGCATCACTGGCTGATGGCTGTCGGGTACTGAATAGCACCCTAGACGCAATCACAATAGGCTTCGATACGTTTGACGAATTCCTCGCGCGCATCCTGTTCGGCGGCGGCTGTATCCTGAGCCGCCTGACTTTCAGCAGCCAAAATCTCTACGGTTTTCTGGAACTCGCCCATCAGAGGGGGAACTGGCTGTTTGACACTGACATGTTGCAACTTCATTTTAAAGCTCCTTTTGGGATTTTTTTACACGGGCTGAATGATGATCCAGCGCACTTGTGACTCACTTTTTTTGAAATGATTCACTTTTTAATACAGTGCAGATTCTAGGAGCAGTTCATGACATTTTCAAGACATTGGAATGAAGATTTATCAGGGATATATCCATGAAAAATCAGAGGCTTCCAGATACAAAGTATTTTTCAGCCTGAATTAAGTTTGCCTGAATAAACTGCAAAGCGTCATATAACTTTCAGGAGTACTACCATGAAAAATTTAAACCGCCTGCTCATCATTTCCGGATTTGCTTTTCTAGTGGCCGGACCGGCATTGGCTGACGACGATAATCCAGCCAAGATGAAAACTATCGCAGAAGCCGCTGGTCTCATTTCCTTGGACGAAGCCAAGACAAAAGCACTGACTGCAAAACCGGGCACCGTTATCGAGGCTGAACTTGACGACCGCTCTTGGCCCCAAGGCTGGGATTACGAGTTCGAGATCATCGACGCCGATGGCAAAGAATGGGATGTTGATATCGATGCCAAAACTGGCGAAGTCCGCAAAGTAAAAGCCGACTGGTTCTAATCTGCAGTACTAAAAGGGGCTCACCAGAGTCCCTTTGGTTTTCCGGACACACCATTGAAATTTAAAATGAGCTCAATTACCGCAAAACTAGACAGCATGCGCTGGAAAAGATTCGCGCTGCTGTTTCTGCTACCACTATCCCTGTTTTCCGTCATCTACTTCCACAAGGTCGATGCCCTTGCATGGCATCTATTAAAAAGCCATGTGCTGCATAAAACTCATGAAGGCCTATCACTCAACCTTGACCAATACCGTGTTGAGATTGAGGCACGACCTATCTCCGGCATAGACGATGATCTTTCCGGGCTAACTTACAACACTGAAACCCACACGCTGTTCTCGGTATTGAATGGCCAGCCCTTGATCGTCGAACTAGGGCTGGATGGCCAAATGCTACGCAAGATCAAAGTTGAAGGTGTGCGCGACATGGAAGGCATTACCCATGTCGATGGCAAGCGCTATGTGGTTGCCACCGAGTCAGACCAAAAGTTGATACTGCTGCAGATAGATAACGATACCGAAGCTGTTGATGCTGCACCGGCTCCACAAATCGGCTTGGGGATTACCTCCAGTGGGAATAACAAGGACTTTGAAGGGGTGTCATGGGATGACCGCAACCGCAGGCTGCTGGTAGCAAAGGAACGCAATCCGCTGAAAATCATTGAAATCACAGGGTTTATACCTGATGGCAACGAAGCGATCAGGCAATTGCACATCACGCCAATTGCAACTGCCGGTTTCCTCAATCTCAAGTTGCGTGACTTCTCTTCCATCACTTATCACGATGCGAGTGGCCACCTGGTGATACTAAGCGATGAATCGAGAATGGCTGCCGAATATGATTTTGAAGGGCGTGCCGTCAGCGCACTGTCATTATGGAGAGGATTCCATGGCCTCAAAAAAAAACGTTCCACAAGCAGAGGGGATCGCCATTGGACCGGATGGCAAGGTCTATGTTGCGAGCGAACCTAATCTCCTCTATGTGTTCAGCCCGGGTGACTAGACCAGCTCTGTCACTGACTGGGCGGCCGACTGGCAGATCTGCCTGAATGCCTCGGCATCCAGCGAGCAACGCCCGATCAAACCGCCGTCGATATCCGGCATGGCAAATATCTCCGCAGCATTGCCCGGCGTAACGCTGCCGCCGTAGAGTATTCTGGCCTCTGCGGCAAAATCCTGATTGCGCTCGGCGATCAGGTTTCGCATGAAGCCATGCATCTTCTGCGCTTGCTCCGGGGTCGCATTCTTGCCGGTACCGATAGCCCAGACCGGTTCATAGGCAAAG
>PHCD01000006.1 GCA_002842135.1 Betaproteobacteria bacterium HGW-Betaproteobacteria-8
TTCAAGTTCATGCAGCAGGCGATTGAGTATGAGACCCGCTGGCAGATCGAGACGCTGGAAGACGGCGGCAAGATCGAGCAGGCCACCGTGTTGTTCAACCCCGATACCGGCGAAACCCGTTCCATGCGCAGCAAGGAAGAGGCGAACGATTATCGCTACTTCCCTGACCCTGACCTGTTGCCGCTGGAAATCACCGAGGCGGACAAGGCGGCTGTCCGGGCAGAGATGCCGGAGCTGCCGCAAACCATGGTGGCACGCTTTGTCAGCGAGTACAAACTGTCAGCCTATGATGCCGATACCCTGACATCCTCCAAGGCGATTGCCGATTATTTCGAAGCCACCGTCAAGGCTTTCGGCGGCGAGCCCAAACTGGCGGCCAACTGGGTTATGGGCAGTGTGGCCGCCAAACTGAATGAGGAAGACAAGGACATCAGCGTTTCACCTGTTTCCTCGGAACAACTGGCCGGTCTGCTGAAGCGGATTGCGGATAACACCATCTCCAACAAGATTGCGCGTGAAGTGTTCGATGCCATGTGGGCAGGCGAGGGCGAGGCGGATGCCATCATCGAGAAAAAGGGACTGAAGCAGGTCACGGACTCCGGTGCCATTGAAGCCATCATCGATGAAGTGCTGGCGGCCAATGCAGCCATGGTGGAAGAATTCAGGGCAGGCAAGGAAAAAGCCTTCAATGCGCTGGTTGGTCAATGCATGAAGGCCAGCAAAGGCAAAGCCAACCCGGCGCAGGTCAATGAAATATTGAAAAAGAAACTGGGCTGATCAGCAAGAAGCCAGTCACTGGCATGGTTGGTAAATTCGGCATGTATTCAAGTTACGCTTAAGTGACTTGAATATCAGTTTGTATTGCCCTGTTCTGTCTTGAGTTCAATGAAGCGTTGCTTGTCATCGTTGTATTGTTTGCGGGTGAGATCCATGCTGGATTTTTGCTCGTCAATTTGCTGGTCGATTCTGTCGATTTCGGCTTTGGTATCTTCCAATTCCTTGCTTAGGTCTTCTGGTACGGGTTTTTGTCGTTTGGTAAATCCATCGGCGCTCTTCTGGCCGCTCTCCAATCTCTTTAATGCTCCTGCCTTGCGTTGTTCCAGCGCCTGTAAAGTCACTTCATTCATCTGCAGGTTGCGGTCGCGCGCCAGATCGATTTCGTCTTCCGTTGTGTAAGAGGCGCGCAAGGCACGGTCGCGCCGCTTCTGTTCAAGAGCTTCCTGATCGACCTCGTGGCTCTTGGCGTTAACCTGATTGCGTTTGATGACGACGCCTTGTTTATTGAGCACGCTATTGTCGCGATGCATGTCTGTTGCGGGCATCTTGTCGCCATAATGCGTGACGCCTTTGTCATCCACCCATTTGTGTATTCTTCCGCCGTCTGCAAATGCTGTCACACTCAACAGCAATGACATGATCATGGCTTGCGATATGGATACAGCTGTAAAACACGATGTCTGCATACACTCCCCGGAATATGCGGTTAGAAACTGCTGCCGTATTGCAAACGATAATTTTCTATCGCGCTCAGATTCTGCGCCATATCTGGTTGATTCTGCAAGTATTTAATCAGTCCGTCCAGGTTGGCGATACTGCATACGGGCAAGCCGCTTTGCCGTTCGACTTCCTGTACTGCCGATAATTGCCCAAGGCCGCGTTCCTGACGGTCGATGGCAATGGCGACGCCTGCCGGGGTCGCGCCGGCTGCTTCAATGATCTCTACCGATTCACGCACTGAGGTGCCGGCAGAAATGACATCGTCAACTATCATTACCCTGCCATGCAGGGGTGCGCCAACGATATTGCCGCCCTCACCATGATCCTTGGTTTCCTTGCGGTTGTAGGCGTAGGGTACGTTGCGGCCCACGCGGGCAAACGCGATTGCAATGCTGGCGGCCAGGGTGATACCTTTGTAGGCTGGGCCGAACAGCATGTCGAACTGAATGCCGGACTCGAGTATGCTGGCGGCATAGAATTCGCCCAGCTTCATCAGGCTCTCGCCATCATTGAACAGGCCGGCGTTAAAAAAATAGGGGCTCAGGCGCCCGGCCTTGGTTTTGAATTCACCGAAACGTAAAACCTGCTTATCGATGGCGAAACGGATAAAATCCTGTGTGGTGTCTGTCATTGTCAATAAGAACCAATAAAAAAGGGAATGGGCATGTTGAGAATTATATCTGTAAACCTTAATGGCATACGGTCTGCCAGGAACAAAGGCTTTTATCATTGGCTGGCGAAGCAGGATGCAGACGTTGTCTGCATGCAGGAAATCAAGGCGCAGGCGGCGGATATGACCCGTGAAATGCTGCAGCCGGACAATCTTTATGGCTACTTTCACTATGCCGAGAAAAAAGGGTATAGCGGTGTCGGCATCTACAGCAAAAAGCAGCCGGATGCGATTATCGAAGGCCTGGGCATTGCCGATATCGATGCTGAAGGGCGCTACATCGAGGCCAGGTTCGGCAATCTTTCCGTGATTTCGCTCTATTTGCCATCCGGTTCCAGCGGTGAGGAACGGCAGTCTTTCAAATTCAGTGTCATGGCGCGCTTCATGCCGTATCTGGAATCCCTGAAAGCTTCCGGGCGCGAGGTCATTGTGTGTGGTGACTGGAATATCGCGCACAGGGAGGTGGATTTGAAAAACTGGAAAGGCAACAAGAAAAACTCGGGGTTTTTGCCTGAGGAGCGTGCCTGGATGAGCGACCTGTTCGACCGTGTTGGCTGGTGTGATGTCTACAGGGCACTGCATCCTGATGTGACCGATGAATGCTATACCTGGTGGAGTAATCGCGGACAGGCCTGGGCAAAGAATGTCGGCTGGCGTATCGATTACCAGATTGCGACACCGAATATTGCCGTCAAGGCAAAATCGACATCAATCTATAAGCACGAAAGATTCAGCGACCATGCGCCGCTGATCGTGGATTACGAGAGAGAGATTTAAGGCCGGGCCTGCAACATGCCGGTAATTTCACGTTCATATTCCGGGAAGTAGCGGGCGATTACCGAGAGGTCAAAACTGCGCAGAATGCTGGTATTGGATTCGCGTGCCAGCAGGAATTCGAAAGATTTGCTGATGAGGGCTTCCGTCGGAACCTGTTGGCCGGTAAGTTTTTCGGCATACTCCGGTGTGACGGTGACGAAATGCGTTGTGCTATTGCCAGTCTGGATACGGACTTCGAAACTATGAGCATTCAATGATTTGATTTCTATAGTTTGCATGGCGCTGACAAGGTGAGGTCGATGCGCATAAATCTAACTCAGTCGCGGCATTTTAACTACATATTTTCATTGAGGTGGCCTGAATTATTTCCCCGGTGTTGCGATTTTGCACAAACGCTGCAACGCCGGCATTACGATTTTGCCAACTGGAAGAGAGAAACGTTTCCTGTTGCCAGCGCTGCGTGAGCTTGTTGAGTTTGAGCGGGCCCAACCATTCGCGTACGACATAGTCATGCGAGAGCTCCTTGCCCTTGTTTTCACCCGCCTGTATTGCTGATTCAAGCTGGTTTTCGTAGATGGCGATGAATACATCGGCATCTCTGCCCACATCCGGATCGGTGGTGTTGACTGTGGTCGTCAATTTGAAGGCGCTATTTTTGCCGGAATCGGAGGCGACTGGAGCGAGGTTCAGGCCTATCTGCGCTTTTGCCGTCCGATTGTTATTTTGCGAGAGTGCAATTTGCAGGCGCTGGTCTTGCAGCCCGCCCCTGAAGTCTGTTCCATTAAGCATGAATTGCGGGGTGTAGACAATGCTTGATCCATGCATGGCCGCGGCATGTCGTTGTCGATTGCTGAATTCGGCTTTTGCGTAGCGATCTTTCCAGCCTATGTAATCCCAATAGTCGACATGGAAGGCAAGTATCACTACCTGTTCTTTTGTGAAACCACTCGCCTCGAGCCGACTCAGCCATTTGTCCGCTGGCGGGCAGCTGCTGCAGCCCTCGGAGGTATAGAGCTCAAGCAGGGAGATGCGTTTTTCACTATTGCTTGCCGAGCATTCGGCAAATGCATGACTGCTGATGAAAGTCAGGGCAATCCATAAGCACCATTTCATGATGTCATCCTCTTTGGCTTTTTAGTTGGTCGAAATCATCATGCATCCCTTACACTATCAGCGCTATTGTCGTCACTATGTCCATGATCGTGACGCGCTTATAATCCGAGCACCAGCTTATTTACTGGTTAACTATTAAGAATAATTAGATGAATGCCTATCTGGAAATATTTCGTAGTCGCCGCGTGGCGGTGGTCTGTCTGCTTGGTTTTTCATCCGGGCTGCCGTTGGCGCTGACCAGCGGCACCTTGCAGGCATGGATGACGGTCTCCGGGGTCGATCTGGCGACCATAGGCATCTTTACGCTGGTTGGCATTCCGTATACCTGGAAGTTTCTCTGGGCGCCGTTCATGGATCGTTTTGTGCCGCCTTTTCTAGGCCGCCGCCGTGGCTGGATAGCCGCCATGCAGATGTTGCTGGGCGCGGGTATCGCCATCATGGGCGCGCTCGATCCGGTAACCATGCCCTGGGCACTTGCGGCACTGGCCCTGATGGTGGCGTTCATTTCCGCATCGCAGGATGTGGTGTTCGATGCTTACCGGGCAGATGTATTGCGGCCAGCGGAGCGCGGTATCGGTGCAGCGGTATCGGTGCTGGGTTACCGCCTGGCGATGCTGGTATCCGGCGCGCTGGCGCTGATACTCTCGGATCAGATCGGTTGGCAGAATACCTACTGGCTGATGGCGGCACTAATGATTGCAGCGATAGGCGCTACCCTGTTCGGACCGGAGCCGGAGATCGAAGTCAAGCCGCCAAAGACCCTGACTGAGGCGGTCATTGAGCCCTTGCGCGAATTCTTTGCACGGCATGGTGCTTGGGGGCTTTTGCTTCTTATCGTACTTTATAAGTTGGGTGATGCCTTTGCCGGTTCGCTGACCACCGCTTTTCTGATCCGTGGGGTCGAGTTCACGCCAACCGAGGTTGGCGCCATCAACAAGGGCATGGGGCTGATAGCCACTTTGATAGGCGTGGTTTTCGGCGGCGTGCTCATGGCGCGGCTGGGATTGTTCAGGTCCTTGCTGCTGTTCGGTATCCTGCAGGCCATCTCCAATCTCACCTTTATGTGGCTGGCTTCCATTGGCAAGGATTATGCAGTCATGGTGCTGGCGGTCGGCTTCGAAAATCTCGCCGGCGGCATGGGGACGGCTGCATTCGTGGCATTGCTGATGTCCATGTGCGACAAGCGCTTCACGGCCAGCCAGTTTGCCCTGCTTTCAGCACTGGCCGCGGTTGGGCGGGTGTATGTCGGCCCTGCATCCGGCTACATGGTGGAAGCCATCGGCTGGACTACATTCTTTGGCTTCACTTTCCTGATTGCCTTGCCTGGCTTGCTGTTGCTGTTCGCCATGCGTCGCACTGTCGAGGGCATGGGCCGTGCTTGAACTTTCGCTAGCCGCTGCTTTTCTGGTGGGCCTGCTGGGCGGCGGTCATTGCGTTGGCATGTGCGGCGGGATTGTTGGCGCCGTCACCATGACGCTGCCCGGCAGTCGGCCGAAGTGGCCCTTCCTGCTCAGTTATAACTTCGGCCGCATCGGCAGTTACACGCTGGCAGGAGTAATTGCCGGAGGTGTCGGCGCTTCCAGCTTTTTTCTTGAGCATGTGCTGCCGATCGAGAAGATCCTGTATGCGCTGGCCAGCCTTATGCTGGTGCTGCTAGGGTTCTATCTGGCTGGCATCTGGCGCGTGTTGGCCAGGCTGGAAGCAGCTGGAGGCAAGCTTTGGCAGCACATACAGCCTTATTCCAAACGATTGCTGCCGGTCAGGACGATTCCACAATCCCTGCTGCTTGGCATGCTCTGGGGCTGGTTGCCATGCGGTCTGGTCTACAGTGTGCTTGTGGCTGCGATAGCGACGGCCAATCCTCTGCAGGGCGGCCTGCTGATGCTGGCATTCGGCTTGGGAACGCTGCCTACCCTGTTGGCGATGGGCATGGCAGCTGTGCGCCTGAAATCCCTGTTGCAGAATCTCTGGTTCAGGCGCCTGAGCGGTTTGGCTATTGCGGGTTTTGGGTTGGCAGGCTTGTTCAACCAGCTCTAGAGAATTTCAGGGAAAGTTATTTTTTTTCCAATCGATACATCGCCAGGCTGCCAAGCAGATTGGGCATGAAGTGAATGCGCTCACCGTTGGTCAGCACCAGCCGTTCTTTGACATGGATGTCGTGATTGGCGCAGAACTGGTCAAAATCATTGATCGTGCAAAGGTGCACATTGGGTGTGTCATACCACTGATAAGGCAATTCCTCCGAGACTGGCATACGCCCTTGCAGGGATTGCATGCGATTGCGCCAGTATCCGAAATTCGGGAAAGTGACGATGGCCTCGCGTCCGACCCGCAACATCTCCTGCACGATGTTCTCGGTGTTGTGCATGGCCTGCAGCGTTTGCGACAGAATCACAACGTCAAAAGATTGCGCCTCAAAGCCGGAAAGGCCTGCCTCCAAGTCCATCTGAATGACATTGATGCCGTTGCTCATACAGCTCAGCCAGTTCGCATCGTCCTTTTCCACGCCATAACCGCGTACCTCCATCGATCCGCGCAGGAACTGTAGCAGTTCGCCATCGCCGCAGCCGAGGTCGAGTGCCTTGCAGCCGAAATTCAGCCAATTTGCGATAATCGCAAAATCTTGCCTAAATTCTGCGTTATTGGCTAATTTATGTACGGCGCTCATCGTTGGTCCCCCGTCTCGATGCGCTGCAAATAAGCACGCAGGATGTCGTGGTAATGCGAGTCTGGCATCAGGAATGCATCATGGCCGTGGGCGGCAGTGACTTCTGCATAGCTGACGGACAGCTCATTATCCAGCAAGGCCTTGACGATTTCGCGTGAGCGGGCGGGTGAAAAGCGCCAGTCGCTGGTAAAGGACACAACCAGAAACTCCGCTTTTGCTTTTGCCAGCGCCATGGAAAGGTCGCCATCATGCGCCAGTGCCGGGTCGAAATAATCCAGCGCACGGGTCATGCGCAAGTAGGTGTTGGCATCAAACTCACCGGCGAACTTGTCGCCTTGATAGCGCAGATAGGATTCCATTTCGAATTCCACGCCGAAACCATACTTGATCTCGCCGTCGCGCAGTTTGCGGCCGAACTTGGCGCCCATTGCATCGTCGGAAAGATAGGTGATGTGGCCCAGCATGCGAGCGATGCGGAGTCCTCGGCGTGGAACGGTGCCGTGTTCGTAATAGTGGCCGTCATAAAACTCGGGATCGGTCATGATGGCCTGCCGTGCAACCTCGTTGAAGGCCATGTTCTGGGCGGTCAAATTGGGTGCCGAGGCGATGACCAGCGCATGGCGTACACGGTCAGGATAGCTCAGGGTCCATTGCAGTGCCTGCATGCCGCCCAAGCTGCCGCCTATCACCGCTGCCAACTGGTTTATGCCTAGGTAATCGGCCAGTCTGGCCTGGGATACTACCCAGTCCTCAACCGTGACTACCGGAAAATCGGCACCCCAGGGCTTGCCGGTCGCCGGATTGGTGCTGGAGGGTCCGCTGCTGCCATGGCAGCCCCCAAGATTATTGAGCCCGATGACAAAGAACTTGTTGGAATCCAGCGGCCGGCCCGGACCAATCAGGTTGTCCCACCAGCCTGGATATTTGTCAGATTCTGAATATTTTCCAGCAACGTGGTGATTACCGGAGAGCGCGTGACAAATCAGCACGGCATTGGATTTGTCCGCATTCAAGGTGCCATAGGTTTCGAAAGTCAGGTCGAATGCAGGCAATACCTGACCGCTTTTCAGCTGGAGAGGCTCGGGAAAATGGGCTGTTTGTGCAGCGACGATGCCAACGGATGATGTTTCAGACATGGCAGGATTATACTACGGCTTATGCATACGAATACTTCAGCTTACAGAGACATCACCCCGCAAATCGGCATGGATGTTTACATCCATGACAGTGCTTCGGTGATAGGTGACGTGGTCCTGGGCGACCATGCGTCCGTCTGGCCGGGAACGGTGATACGCGGCGATGTCAATCACATCCGTATCGGTGCTGGCAGCAATGTGCAGGACCTTTCCGTGTTGCATGTCAGCCACAAGTCGACCTGGGATCCGGACGGTTCGCCATTGATAATCGGCGACAACGTCACCATCGGCCACAAGGTGATCCTGCATGGCTGCACCATCGAGGACGAGTGCCTGATCGGCATGGGCAGCATTGTCATGGACAAGGTCGTTATGCAGAAAAATGTATTGCTGGGTGCTGGTAGTCTGGTGCCGGAGGGCAGGGTGCTGGAAAGCGGTTATTTGTACCTGGGTAGCCCGGCAAAAAAAGTGCGGACGCTGACAGAAGCCGAAATCGCCCATTTCCTGTATTCGGCGAACCATTACATCAAATTGAAAAACAGTTATTTAAATTCGCAAAATATTTCAAAAAGCTTATAAAATTGACGCCATGAACTTCTTCGATTCATTTTTCAGTTTTAACGCTGCCATGCTTAACGCCACCAAGCGACTATGGCTGTGGCGTATGCCCACGACCGCTGCTTCTTTCGCTTAACGAGTTTTATTTTTAAATTTTCATTAGCAAGCACGGGTCTTAATCTCGAGCTTGCATCCTGATAAGACCTGTAAAATTTTGGGTTCTTATCAAATGTACAATTTTCCAATTCGAGTTCTCCTCACCCGTCTTCAGTTGGCGGGTGTTGTGCTTGCGCTGATTTCTGCAATCGGGTTTTCTGCCAAGGCGATCTTTGTCAAACTGGCTTATGGTTATGCGGTTGATGCCGTTACCTTGCTG
Source organism: Betaproteobacteria bacterium HGW-Betaproteobacteria-8 (assembly GCA_002842135.1). The sequence continues at coordinate 8,796 of PHCD01000006.1, forward strand.
GCATTACGCATGGCCTTTTCCGTACCATTTTTTCTCGTTGCCGCTTTATATGCAGGCAGTCGCCAGTCAGGTCAAAGCCTGCTGTTTAAAGACTGGGTTTCTGTCGCAGCGCTCGGCCTTATTGGATATTACCTTGCCAGCTTCCTGGATTTTCTCGGGTTGCAATTCATCAGCGCCGGTCTGGAGCGCCTGATCCTGTTTTTGTATCCAACCATGGTTGTGTTGATTTCGGCACTTGTATTTCGCAAGAAAGTTGGCAAGAAAACAATGCTGGCTTTGTTCGTCAGTTATGCAGGTATAGCCATGGTATTTCTGCATGATGTCAGGATTGAACAGGATGGGATATTGCCAGGATCGGTGCTGGTCTTTTCCAGCGCATTGGCATATGCGATTTACTTGGTTGGCGCCGGACATACGATTGCCAAAGTCGGCGCAACAAGATTTACCGCTTATGCGATGACGGTTGCTTGCATGGCTGCATTGTTGCAGTTTGTCCTGACACATCCCATTGCCGGGCTTAAGCAGCCTTTTGAGGTTTATGGGCTCAGTTTTGCCATGGCAATTTTTTCTACGGTGCTGCCGGCGTTTACATTGGGAGCCGCCATGCGCCGGATCGGGACTATGCACACCTCGATGATAGGTGCGATTGGCCCTGTCGTAACGATTTACCTGGCTTATCTGTTCCTGGGTGAGTTGCTTTCCGCGACCCAATTGGCGGGTTCGGTGCTGGTGGTGGCCGGGGTTCTGATGATCAGCCTGAAAAGCCAGAAAGGTTGAGTATCAGCAGGAGAACTGACCAAAACTTACGCGCGTAATTTGCGCCAGGTCCTGGCTGTGAGCAATTTCAAGGAAGTGATGTTGTTGTAGCAGTTCCGCGACCGCTGTTGCTTGGTCATAGCCATGCTCCAGCAGCAACCAGCCGCCTTGATTGAGATGTTCTACGGCGGAGGTAATAATCCGCCGGATGTCGTCCAGTCCGTCGCTACCGGAAGCCAATGCGCTCATTGGTTCAAAACGCAAATCGCCTTGCGTGAGATGCGGGTCGGTTTTTGCGATGTAAGGAGGATTGCTGACGATGACATCATACTTTTCGGCAGCCAGGCTGGAGAACCAGTCGCTTTGCAAGAAGTGTACGTTCTTGATACCTAGCTTGATTGAATTGCTGACGGCAATTTCCAGGGCTGCAGCTGAGAAGTCAACTGCAGTGACTTCGGCCTGTGGCCGCAAGTTGGCAAGGGCCAAGGCGATGGCGCCTGTGCCTGTACCCAGATCCAGAACCTCGCAAGACTGGTTGAGCGGGATCTTTGCAAGCGCTGTTTCAACCAGCGTTTCCGTATCCGGTCTCGGTATCAGTGTGCTTGGGTTGACGGCAAGGTCCAATCCGTAGAACTCGCGATGCCCCAGAATGTAGGCAATCGGTTCGCCATTCAGGCGGCGTTGCAGTTTGGACTGGAAGGCTTGGGCGCTGGTGTTCTCAAGGGTGTCTTCCTCGTGTGTCAGCAACCATGCATGGCTGACGCCAAGCGTTTCCTGCAATAGCAGCCGGGCTTCCAGGCGGGCTTCGCGCATATCCAGCGCGAGCGTTTCAGCCAGTAATCGCTGCGCTTCGGTTAGCCGCGCACGGAGGGTCATTCTTCGCCAAGCGATGTCAGCAGGTCGGTCTGGTGTTCGGCGGAGAGCGCGTTGATCAATTCATCCATATCGCCCTCGGTAATTGCATCGATTTTGTAGAGCGTCAGGTTGATGCGGTGATCGGTAATGCGACCCTGTGGGTAGTTGTAGGTGCGGATGCGCTCGGAGCGGTCGCCGGAACCGATCAGCGACTTGCGTTCGCTGGCGATCCTGGATTGCTGCTCATTGACCTGCGCGGCCTTGATGCGTGCTGCTAGCACGCTCATGGCCTGTGCCTTGTTCTTGTGCTGACTGCGGTCGTCCTGGCATTCGACGACGATGCCGGTGGGCAGGTGAGTAATACGCACGGCAGAATCGGTCTTGTTGATGTGCTGCCCCCCTGCGCCTGAAGCGCGATAGGTGTCGATGCGGATATCGGCCGGGTTGATGGTGACGTCGCTGACTTCATCGGCTTCCGGCAGCACGGCAACGGTGCAGGCGGAGGTGTGGATGCGGCCTTGGGTTTCGGTATCCGGCACCCGCTGTACCCGGTGGCCGCCGGACTCGAACTTGAGCTTGGAATAGGCGCCCTGGCCGATGATCTTGGCGATGATTTCTTTGTAGCCGCCAAGTTCGGATTCGTTTGCCGAGACTACTTCGACCTTCCAGCGTTGACGCTCGGCGTAACGCGAATACATGCGGAACAGGTCGCCGGCAAACAGTGCAGACTCATCGCCGCCGGTACCTGCGCGGATTTCGAGAAAGATGTTGCGCTCATCGTTCGGGTCTTTCGGTAACAGCAGTTTCTGCAGTTCCGCTTCAACCGTTTCCAGTCTGGCTTTCCCGGTTTCGATTTCCTCCTGCGCGAATTCTTTCATCTCCGGGTCGGAGAGCATTTTCTGGGCTTCGGCAATGTCGGCTTCGCCCTGTTCATACGCGTGATATTGCTCGACGATGGGTGTGATCTCAGCATGTTCCTGCGACAGTTTGCGGAAATTATCCATATCGGCAGTGGCATTTTCGCTACTCAGCAAGCGATTCAATTCATCAAGGCGCTCGCTCAGGTTGGCGAGTTTTTTCAGCATGGAGGGTTTCATAGGATTGCTAACAATATTATTCCGGCAAAGTTATTCTGGGATCTGGTAGAGCTGGCGCAACACCGATTCGAGGTGTTCGCGATCATTGCCATGGGCATGGTTGAGGGCATGGCTGGGGCCATGCAGGAGTTTGTTGGTCAGTGCGCTGCTGAGCGACTCCAGTACCGCGGCCGGATTCTCCCCACGTGCCAGCAGTTTCTGCGCCTTGTCCAGTTCATTGCGGCGGTATTGCTCGGCCTGGTCGCGTAAGGCACGGATGGTCGGTACGGCGTCGCGCGTCTTCAGCCATTGCATGAAATTCTGTACGCGCATGTCGATGATGGTCTCGGCTTCGGCTGCGGCTTCCTGGCGGTTGCCCAGGCCTTCCTGCACGACCTGCGCGAGATCATCGACCGTGTAGAGGTAAACATCGTCCAGTTCGCCCGCTTCCGGTTCGATATCGCGCGGTACGGCGAGATCCACCATGAAAATCGGCCGGTGTTTGCGCGCCTTGATGGCACGTTCGACCATGCCGAGCCCGACGATGGGTAATTGGCTGGCAGTGGAGGTGATGACGATGTCGAACTCTGCCAGCCGCTCAGGTATTTCGGCGAGCAGGATGGCCTGACCGCCAACCCGTTCTGCCAGTTGATTGCCTCGATCCAGCGTGCGGTTGGCGATGGTGATGCTGCCGGGCTTTTGTGCGACGAAATGTTCTGCGCAAAGCTCGATCATTTCGCCGGCGCCGATGAACAGTACATTGAGGCCCTCGAGTTTGCCGTAGATGCGCTGTGCCAGACGGACTGCGGCGGCGGCCATCGATATCGAACTGGCACCGATGTCGGTGTTGGTACGCACTTCTTTCGCCACGGCAAATGTGCGCTGGAACAGCTTGTGCAGCAAGGTGCCCAGGGTGCCGGCGCTTTCGGCGATCTTTACCGCCTGTTTCATCTGGCCGAGTATCTGCGGCTCGCCCAATACCATGGAGTCCAGTCCAGAGGCGACGCGGAAGGTATGTTTGACGGCGTCCTGCTGCGGCAGGGTGTAGGTGTAGGGCTGGATGTTCTGCGGATTCAGCTTGTGGTATTTGGCCAGCCACTCCAGTGCACGTTCTGGCTCATCGGTATTGCAATAGAGTTCGGTGCGGTTGCAGGTTGAGAGGATGGCGGCCTCTTTCACGCCATAGCCGGCATCGCGCGCTGTGAGTTCGCGCAAAGCCTCTCCCAGATGCTCGTTCTGGAAAGCAACATGTTCGCGAATGGAAATAGGAGCGGTGTTGTGATTTACGCCGACAGTGAATAAGTGCATTCCGTAATTTTCCTGTATCGCTCATTCTTAAGCAACACAAACAACGCATTACCGTAGTTTTTGTGCACCTTTACGGTTAAAATGCCGTTTTATTCGTAAACTTAGAATTCATTATCATGGCTAAACAATTCAGAATCGCTCCAAGTATCCTTTCCGCCAACTTTGCCAAGCTGGGTCAGGAAATTACTGACGTGATCACTTCCGGTACGGATATCGTCCACTTTGACGTGATGGATAACCACTACGTCCCGAATCTGACCATTGGTCCATTGGTCTGTGAGGCGATTCGTCCGGTGACGGATGCCATCATCGACGTGCATCTGATGGTCAAGCCAGTCGATCGCATCATTCCTGATTTTGCCAAGGCCGGCGCTAACATTATCACCTTCCACCCGGAAGCTTCCGAGCATATCGAGCGCAGCCTTTCACTGGTGCGCGATCATGGCTGCAAATCCGGTCTGGTATTCAATCCGGCTACGCCATTGAGCTACCTGGATTACGTCATGGACAAGGTCGACATGATACTGTTGATGTCGGTTAACCCCGGTTTCGGTGGCCAGAAGTTCATTCCTGGCACACTGGACAAGCTGAAGGAAGCGCGCGCCAGAATCGATGCCTACACTCAGAAGACCGGCCGTGAAATCTGGCTGGAAGTGGATGGCGGCGTCAATGCGGCCAATATTGCTGAAATCGCACGTGCCGGCGCAGATACTTTTGTAGCGGGTTCTGCCATTTTTGGTGCGGGCAAGGATACCGATCCGAACCGTTATGACACCGTCGTTGGTGCATTGCGTGCCGAGCTGGCTAAAGTCTAGCCAACAAACTGAAATCATCAATCACATGAATCTCAAATATACAAATTGGCGATGGTGGAACTTATCTAGAGTATAGAGCCGTTCACGTGGCGGGTTCGTCTCGTCACAATCGCATGAATTTAATGTTAGGGATTTTATGTTGCAAATGATGAATCAATCTGAATTTAAGGCCTTGGCTGACCAGGGCTTTAATCGTATTCCTCTGGTCACTGAAACCTTTGCTGACCTTGATACGCCGCTTTCGCTCTACCTCAAGCTTGCCAATCAGCCTTACTCCTACCTGCTGGAGTCCGTCCAGGGCGGCGAGCGCTTCGGTCGTTACTCGATTATCGGCCTGCCAGCCAGGACAAGGATTGTCGCTCGCGGCCGGAATGTCGAAGTGATCGATAATGCCCAGGTCATTGAATCCTTTACGGACGTTAATCCGCTGGATTTTGTCAAAAGTTACCAGTCCAGATTCAAGACACCACCCTATGACGGTCTGCCCAGATTTACCGGCGGCCTGGCGGGCTATTTTGGTTATGAAACTGTACGCTATATAGAACGCCGTTTGGCGGCAACGCAAAAACCTGATCTGCTTGATGTGCCGGATGTCCTGCTGCTGGTTTCCGAGGAACTGGCAGTGGTCGACAATCTCTCCGGCAAACTCTACTTTATTGTCTACGCTGACCCCGGCCGGCCAGATGCCTATGAGGCAGCCAAAGCCAGGCTGCAGGAATTGATCCGTCTGTTGCGTAAGCCGGTTACCGTGCCGGAGTGCCTGCCGCTGGAGAAGACCGTAGCAACTTCCGAATTCGGCGAGGCCGGCTTCAAGGCAGCAGTGGAAAAAGCCAAGCAATACATCTTTGATGGCGACATCATGCAGGTGGTGCTGTCGCAGCGTATGGCGCAGGCCTTCACTGCGCCGCCATTGTCGCTGTATCGCGCGTTGCGCAGCCTTAACCCTTCGCCTTACATGTTCTATTACGACATGGGTGACCATCATGTGGTCGGTGCCTCGCCGGAGATTCTGGTGCGGCTGGAAGGTGACACCGTGACCGCCAGGCCCATCGCCGGCACCCGTCCGCGCGGACAGACGCGCGAGCAGGATATCGCGCTGGCGGAAGAGTTGCTGGCCGACCCGAAAGAGCGTGCCGAGCATGTGCAGTTGATGGATCTTGGCCGCAATGATGTCGGCCGCGTCGCGCAGACCGGATCCGTGAAGGTCACCGACAGCATGGTGATCGAACGCTACTCGCACGTCATGCATATCGTTTCCAACGTCGAGGGCAAACTCAAGCCCGGCATGGATGCGGTTGATGTGCTGAAAGCGACCTTCCCGGCCGGCACCGTCAGTGGCGCGCCCAAGGTACGCGCGATGGAGATCATCGATGAGCTGGAACCTTCGAAGCGCGGCATTTATGCCGGCGCTGTCGGCTATCTGGGTTTCAATGGCGATATGGATGTCGCCATCGCCATTCGCACCGGTGTCATCAAGGACAAGATTCTCTATTCCCAGGCCGGTGCCGGTATTGTGGCGGATTCCGTGCCGGACAATGAATGGATAGAGACACAAAACAAGGCCCGCGCTGTGCTGCGTGCGGCAGAAATGGTACTGGCGGGGCTCGATAGCAGTGACTGCTAACACCGTCAGCATGCCTGTCATGTTGGGGCGCATGCTGATTGTGTTTCTTGCTTATTTTGCGACAGGTAAGCTGGGCCTGCTGATCCCATATGTCAGCTCTCATATCGCGCTGATCTGGCTACCTTCCGGCATTGCCGTTGCTGCCATCCTGCGCTGGGGTTATAGCAGCCTGATCCCTGTTTATTTTGCCTCCCTAGCAGTGAATCTTTCTAGCGGCCTCCCGCTTGCGCTGGCGGCGCAGGTTTCTATAGGCAATCCGCTTGGGCCGCTGGTGGCAGCCAGTTTGCTGCAACACTTTAAATTCCAGTGCGCGCTGGATCATCTGCGCGATATCTTTTTACTGCTGGTTGCGGTGGCTACCGGTATGTTGATTTCAGCAAGTAGCGGGGTGTTGGCACTGATTGTGGGGGGCATCGTCGGCGAAGCCGAAGTGCTGCAGGCCTGGCTCATCTGGTGGCTGGGGGATTCTGTTGGTGCCTTGCTGATATTGCCCTTGCTACTGAACCTGGGGAAAAAAGAGGCCGGCCTGTTCCGTCAGTATCGTGCAAGAATCCTTTTTTGTTTCGTACTGTTTGCTTTGCTGGATTGGTATATATTCGAGTATCTGGCACAGACCGGCCAGTTCATCTGGTTTTCCTTTGTGCTGCTGCCGCTGGTGATATGGGCTGCCATGCGTTTTGGCATTACGGGTGCATCTACCGTGATTCTGGGCTTGTCATTGATCGGGGTATGGTCAACCGCACATGAGCGTGGCCTTTTCTACCATGCCGATATGCACCAGAGTATCTTTTCCCTCTGGATATTCATGGCGACCATGATGGTGATGGCCCTGATGGTGACAGTCCTGCAGGCCAGGCACCAGTTCAGCGAGAAGGCGTTGCGTGACAGCGAGAGCAAGCTGCGCGGCATGATCAACGGCGCGCTGGATGCCATCGTCACCATTGACCAGTATGCTCATATTGTCGAGTTTAATCCGGCTGCCGAGCATATTTTCGGCTACAGGCGTGATGCCGTGCTCGGGCGTAACCTTGCCGAGGTTATTATTCCTCCTGCCATGCGCAAGGCGCATCTTGATGGTCATGAGCACTTCGTCAAAACCCGGCTGCAGAAGATGTTCGGGCGGCGTCTGGAATTGACTGCCATGCGCTCAGATGGCTCGGAGTTCCCGATCGAGTTGACCATTACTGCTCTGAGCGATCAGGGTTTGCCCTTTGTTACCGGTTTCATCCGGGATATTACGGAAAAGAAGCGTGCCGAACAGGATATCCGCAATCTGGCGTTTTTTGATGCGCTGACCGGCCTGCCCAATCGACGGCTGTTGGTCGACCGGTTGCAGCAGGCACTGGCGAGTTCCATGCGTACACGGAAGTATGGGGCGGTCATCTTCATTGACCTGGATAATTTCAAGATCATCAATGATTCCCGTGGTCATGATTATGGAGACCTGCTGCTGGTGGAAGTCGCACGCAGGCTGCGTGAATGCGTGCGTGCCGAAGATACGGTAGCGCGTTTGAGTGGCGACGAGTTCGTGATTATTCTTGAAGAACTGGCGGCCAGTGTTGAGCATTCAGTGATTGAAACGCGTATGGTTGGCGAGAAGATTCTCCATGTGGTGAATCAGCCTTATCGAATCAAGGAAGTCGAATATCACAATAGTTGCAGTATCGGCATCAGCCTTTTTGTGGGCAACGAGGTCGGGGTGGATGAATTGCTGAAACGATCGGATACCGCCATGTATCAGGCCAAGGCAGCCGGGCGCAATAACCTGAAGTTCCATGACCCGCAGATGCAGGAAGCGCTGGAAAAGCGTATTGAAATGGAGTCTCAGCTGAGAGTGGCTTTGCTCAAGCAGCAATTCCAGGTGTGCTATCAGCCGCAGGTCGACGATATGCGTTGTGTGTTTGGTGCCGAGGTGCTGTTGCGCTGGAATCATCCGCAGCATGGTTTGCTGTCACCGACCGAGTTCATCACGACAGCTGAAGAGAGCGGCCTGATTGTGGCAATCGGCCACTGGGTCATGTTCCATGCTTGTCTGCAATTGAAAGCTTGGGAGAGCAACGAAAATACCAAGGATATCCAGTTGGCGGTTAATGTCAGTGCGCGCCAGTTCCGGCAGCCGAATTTTGTCGAGGAAATCAAACACATCCTCACGCAGACGGACGCTGATCCTAATCTGCTCAAGTTGGAGCTGACCGAAAGCGTGGTGCTGGATAACGTCAGCGATGCGATTGTAAAAATGGATGAGCTGCGTAAGCTGGGTGTCAGGTTTGCCATGGATGATTTTGGTACCGGCTATTCCTCGCTGGCTTACCTGAAGCAGTTGCCGTTGTCGCAGGTCAAGATAGATCAGTCGTTCGTGCGTGATATTGCGACCGATCCCAACGATGCTGCCATAGTACAGACTATCGTCGCCATGAGCGGCACGCTTGGCTTGAACGTCATCGCAGAAGGCGTTGAGACGGAAGCGCAGTTTGGGATGCTGCGGCAGTATGGATGCAAGCAATTTCAGGGATACCTGTTCGGTCAACCGCTGATGCTGGCTGAACTGGAAAAAATTCTTGGTACTGATAACCTTTTGTTTAATGCTGATTACAGCGAAAATAGCGACTTGCGTTAAAGCAGGTTTCATAATAGGTAGCCAACATGCTTTTGATGATTGATAACTACGATTCCTTTACCTATAACCTGGTGCAATATCTGGGTGAATTGGGTGAAGACGTGCGCGTGTTCCGTAACGACGAAATTGATTTGGCCAAGGTGGCAGAACTGAAGCCGGACCATATTGTCATTTCCCCCGGGCCTTGTACGCCGAACGAGGCAGGTATCTCGGTGCCCCTCATACACGAGTTTGCCGGCAAGATCCCCATTCTTGGCGTTTGCCTGGGTCACCAGAGCATAGGTCAGGCATTTGGGGGACATATTGTGCATGCGAAGCAATTAATGCACGGCAAGACCTCCTTGATTCATCACAAGGATGTCGGCGTATTCCGCGGTTTGCCCAACCCTTATACGGCGACACGTTACCATTCCCTGGTCATTGAGCGTGAAACCCTGCCAGAATGCCTGGAAATCACGGCCTGGACGGATGATGGCGAAATCATGGGGGTGCGCCATAAAACCTTGCCGGTTGAAGGTGTACAGTTCCATCCGGAGTCGGTACTGACCGAATATGGTCATGAGCTGCTGAATAATTTTCTGAAGGCTTACTGATGGCACAACTGACATTCAAGGAAGCGCTGCAGGCCCTGATCGAGGGGCGCAATCTGAGCTATTCGGAAATGGTCAGCGTGATGCAGCAGGTGATGGGTGGCGAACTGACCCCTTCGCAGATAGCTGCACTCTTGATCGGTTTGCGCGTCAAAGGCGAGACTGTAGAGGAGATAGCCGCTGCCGCGCATGTGATGCGTAGCCTCGCAACGCATGTGTCCATACATAGCAAGGAACATCTTGTCGACACTTGCGGCACCGGTGGTGATGGTATCCAGACCTTTAATGTCTCGACGGCCGGTGCATTTGTGGCAGCCGCGGCAGGTGCCGTGGTAGCCAAGCATGGCGGACGTTCTGTGTCTTCTACCTGCGGCAGCATAGACGTGCTCGAGGCGCTGGGTGTCAATGTCAACCAGACACCGGAACAGGTTGCAGCGTCGGTCGACGAAATCGGCATCGGTTTCATGTTTGCGCCAAATCATCATAGTGCCATGAAATATGCCGCTCCCGTGCGCCGTGAGTTGGGTGTGCGCACACTGTTCAATTTGCTTGGCCCGATGACCAATCCTGCCGGGGCGGAGCGTCAGGTTATGGGGGTTTTCCATCGTGACCTGACGGGTTTGCTGGCTGGCGCATTGCAGCGTCTGGGCAGCAAGCATGTCATGGTTGTGCATGGTGCCGATGGTATGGATGAGATCTCGTTCAGTGGCGATACCTATGTTGCCGAACTCAAGGATGGTGAAGTGCGGCAGTACACGCTGAATCCAAAGCAGTTTGGTTTGCCGCTGCATGACGTCAAAACCATACAGGTAAGGAATGCCGAAGAATCCAAGGCTATGTTGCTCGATGTGCTGGCCGGCCGGCATGTGCCCGCAAGGGATATCGTCCTGTTGAACGCCGGTGCCAGCATCTATGTGGCGGGTGTGGTGGATAGCCTGGCAGCAGGCATCGAAGCTGCGAAACAGGCCATAGACTCGGGTGCGGCCATGAGCAAGCTGGAGCAGCTGAAAGCGCGTACATTGGCGGCATGAACCCCGGGCTGGTTATGTCATCGTGGCTGAATTCAACAATAAATCTTATGGAACATGCATAGAATATGTCGGATATACTGAACAGGATACTTGAAACCAAGCGGGCAGAAGTAGCGGCAGCGATTGCTGCCAAGCCGCTGTCGCAGATGCGCGAAGAGGCTTATGCTGCCGAAGATCCGCGCGACTTTGCCGGCAGTATCCATGCCAAAATCATGGCGGACAAGCCCGCCGTGATTGCCGAGATCAAGAAGGCAAGCCCTTCCAAAGGCGTTATCCGCGAGGATTTTCGTCCGGCCGAGATTGCCAGAAGCTACGAGAAAGGCGGGGCAGCCTGTCTTTCCGTGCTGACCGACGCACAGTATTTCCAGGGAAGTGCCGATTACCTGCGTCAAGCCAAGGCAGCCTGTGCGCTGCCGGTGCTACGCAAGGACTTCATGATTGATCCCTATCAGGTCTATGAAGCACGCGCGATGGGTGCAGACTGCATCCTGCTGATTGTTGCTGCGCTTGATTTGCCAAAGATGCATGAACTGGAAGATCTGGCACATGAGCTGGGCATGGCGGTGCTGGTCGAGGTGCATGATGCCGACGAACTGGAGCTGGCATTGCAGCTGGATACGCCGCTGATCGGCATCAATAATCGTAATCTGCGCACTTTTGAAGTCACTTTGCAAACGACGCTGGAACTCCTGAAAAAGATGCCGGACGATCGTTGTGTGGTGACCGAATCCGGCATTTTCACGCCTGAGGATGTCGCCTTGATGCGCAGTCACGATGTACATACATTCCTGGTCGGTGAAGCCTTTATGCGCCAGCCGGATCCCGGTGCCGAACTGGCCAGAGTATTCGTTTGAGGAACAAGCCATGAGTCATGCAAAATTTCCAATGAGTCGTCCAAGGCGCATGCGGCGCGATGAATTTTCGCGGCGTTTGATGCGCGAACATGTGCTGACCAGTAATGACCTGATTTATCCGGTATTCGTGCTTGAGGGCGAGAACCGGACTGAAGAGGTGGCTTCCATGCCTGGCGTGCAGCGTCAAACTATTGATGTCCTGCTGAAAACCGCAGCAGAATGTGTTGCACTGGGGATTCCTGCAATTGCCTTGTTTCCGGTGGTCGATCAGGCTGGCAAAAGTCTGGATGCGGCAGAAGCGTGGAATCCGGATGGTCTGGTGCCCAGAACAATCAAGGCATTGAAATCCGCTTTTCCGGATTTGGGCGTAATCACCGATGTTGCGCTGGATCCTTATACCAGTCATGGGCAGGATGGTTTGATCGATGAAACTGGCTATGTGCTGAATGATGAGACCATTGCCGTATTGGTCAAACAGGCCTTGACTCATGCTGCTGCCGGTGCAGATGTCGTCGCGCCCTCGGATATGATGGATGGCCGCATTGGCGCTATCAGAGAGGCGCTGGAGCAATCTGGCCACATTCATACGCGTATTCTTGCCTACTCGGCTAAATACGCATCGGCATTTTATGGCCCATTCCGCGATGCCGTAGGTTCGGCAGCCAATCTCGGCAAGGGCAATAAATCGACTTATCAGATGGACCCGGCTAACTCGGACGAGGCTATCCGGGAAGTAGCGCTCGATATCGACGAGGGTGCCGACATGTTTATGGTGAAGCCGGGCATGCCTTATCTTGATATCGTGCGCCGGGTTAAAACCGAACTGCAGGTGCCGACCTATGCCTACCAGGTCAGTGGCGAATATGCCATGTTGAAAGCTGCATCACAGAATGGCTGGCTGGACGAGAAAGCATGCGTGATGGAGGCTTTGCTGGCGTTCAAGCGTGCAGGTGCGGATGGTATTCTGACTTACTTTGCACTTGATGTGGCGCGATGGCTCAAGCAGTCTGCCTAGACTGCATCTGCCTGAATTTTTGATGAGGCAATCAGCGCAGTCAGATTAGCCAGATTGGCTTTGTTCATCGTCTGACCGTCAACTAGGCTCTTGGGTGGATTCCTTGGCGCATTGGTGTCAAATACGCTCAACCTGATAGCGCCGTTCGGACCTTCAAGCGTGAAAACCGGGACCTTTTTCCTGTCATTACTGCGCTTGTCGCTGTGCGTGCGATAGCTTTTTTCGTTGGACTCGTAAGGTACCTGCAGGTTGAGCAAAAACATCTCTACGTCTTTCAGGCTTTCGGCATAGAGGTGAATATCAGTGGCAGCATGTTTTCCTGCCGTGCCGTCGAGTACGGCACCAGTAAGATGCGGGTTAAAACGCTCCAGCATCTGCATCACGACCAGCGCATCTGCGCGTAACTGTCGCAAGGCTTCAGGCTGCTCTTCGCTGTTGTAAATTTCGTGGAAGATTCTGATTTCTTCTTCGATCTCGGCATTGGTCGGCATGCAGTGATCTTCCGTGATGCCAAGCTGACGGCCGGCTTTCCGCTTGGCATGGCCATAATCGGCGATGCCATCGTCCGCCATCATGCGTGCGGCCAGTTGCGCTATGCGCTGGCGTAGTTGAGAATTTCTGCCGTTGTCTTTGGCCATGATGGAGCCGTCACGCTTACTCTTAAAAGAGTTGATCGAAAAATGATTCTTGTCCGCTTTTTGCGCCAGCAGGTGGCTGGTTGCTGCCGGAGCTGTGGCCGGGGAAGGGTGAGAAGCCCGGGTCTAGCAGCGGAATTTCTTCCTCTGGCGGGAATTCCTGATAGAAATATTCGTAAAAACCTGGCTGATTCTCGGCTACACGCATTCCGGTATCAGGGTTGATCTTGATTGCTGCGATTCCCTCTGGCGGAATGTAGGGTTTATCCGGCTCACCCTTGAGGGCGGTAGACATGTAGTTAATCCAGATAGGGAGGGCCGCCCGCCCACCGGTTTCGTTGTGACCCAGGGATTTCGGCTTGTCATAGCCCATCCAAGCCACGGCAACCTGTGCCGGGCTGTAGCCGGCAAACCAGGCATCGAACATGTCGTTCGTGGTACCGGTCTTGCCCGCAAGGTCGTTCCTGCCTAACTGGTTGGCTCGAGCAGCCGTGCCTACGCGAACCACATCCTGCATCAGGGAACTCATCAGGAAGGCGTTGCGTCCGTCTATCACCTGTTTGGCATTCTTGCCGGCGACTGTTACCTTGGCTTGCTGAATGACTTTGCCTTTGCTGTCGACGATCTTGCTGATGATGTGAGGTTGTATCTGGTAGCCGCCATTGGCAAATACGGCATAACCACCAGCCATTTGCCAAGGTGTGACCGAGCCCGAGCCCAAAGCCATGGCAAGGTACGGCGGGTGATCCTTGGCTGAGAAGCCGAAGCGCGTAATGTAGTCGCGAGCATAATCGATACCGATATCCTGCAGTATCCTTATGGATACCATGTTCTTCGATTTGGTCAGTGCAGTTCTGAGCTTGATTGGTCCGTCGTATTTGCCATCAAAATTACGCGGCTCCCAGCTTTTGCCGCTGCCGGTTTCGTCGGACGATATGTAAACCGGTTCGTCCGCTACCATCGTGGCAGGCGTAAAGCCTTTCTCCAGTGCGGCCGAATAAATGAATGGTTTGAAGCTGGAGCCAGGTTGGCGCCATGCCTGTGTGACATGATTGAATTTGTTACGATTGAAATTGAAACCGCCAACCAGTGCCTGTACTGCGCCGGTTTTCGGGTCAAGTGCGATCAGGGCAGATTCCACTTCCGGTAGTTGCGTAATCTGCCAGTTGTCTTCTGAACCATAGATACGCACCACGGCGCCGGTGACAAATTTACGTTTTTTTGCATCTTTCAGCGCCATGTCGCTGCTGACCAGGGAGAGGCCGTCGCCCTTGATTTCAACCTGACCGGTATTTTTGGCATATAGATGGACGGTCTTGGTGTCAATTTTTGTCACAATGGCAGGTATCAGGCCATTGAACTGTTCAAATTCGTCCAATGCCTCTTCCAGTACTGTATCGTCAGCGGTGGTCAGGAGTTCTGTGGAAAGACGTTTTTCTGGACCGCGGAAACCGCGTCTGCGTTCGAAGTCGACAATACCCTGGATCACAGCACGGTTAGCCGCTTCCTGATTTGTTTTCAGGATAGTGGTATAGACGCGCATGCCACTGCTGTAAATGGCGTCCTGATAGCGCTCATACATCGCCCGTCTGGCAATTTCAGCGACATAGTCGGCTGACAGTTCGTGCACGGAGCGTTGTTTTTTGACTTTGCTGGGTTCTGAGAGTGCAGCCTGGTATGTCTGGTCATCGATGAATTTGAGCGTGTGCATGCGGCCCAGCACATAGTGTTGGCGGGCTTCTGCGCGCTTGGGATTGACGAACGGGTTGTAGCGCGAAGGTGCCTTGGGCAGCCCGGCCAGCATGGCGACTTCGGCCACGCTGCAATTAGCCAGTGGCTTGCCGTAGTAAACCTGGGCAGCAGCTCCAAAACCATAGGAGCGTTGGCCGAGGTAAATCTGATTAACGTAAAGTTCCAGGATCTGATCTTTGCTCAGGCTATGTTCGATCTTGATGGCAAGCAGGGCTTCACTTAGTTTGCGCGTGGCGGTTTTTTCGCTGGAAAGGAAGAAGTTGCGGGCAACCTGCATGGTGATCGTGCTGGCACCCTCTTTAAAACCGCCAGCGATGATGTTGGCTACTGCAGCGCGTGCAATGCCTATGGTGTCGATGCCGCCATGTTCATAAAAACGTTCGTCTTCGGCAGCCAGAATGGCCTGTTTGAGTGATTGTGGAACATCCTGAATCCTGATGAACGCACGGCGTTCTTCGCCGAATTCGCCGATCAGGTGACCATCTGCCGAATAGACCCGTAATGGCACTTTGGGGCGGTAGTCCGTCAGTGCTTCGAGGGATGGCAGAGTGGGGTAGATGAGTGTTGCAGCGAGCCCTGCCAGAGCTGCCAGTACGAGGCCGAGTACCAAGGGCAATACGATAAGGAATTGCCACCATTTTTTAAATAGCATGGAGCATAAACATTCATAAAATCAGATACCCGTATTATATGGTCCGCACCGGATAATTAAAATTAAAAATATGCTTTACAGTATTTATAGTTGTTGCTAGCATTTAAGGTAAATTATCAGTATTGATTGTAACTAGCCAATAATGAAAGGGAATTTCAATTTGAAATTCGACTTTTTTAAAGAACGTACCCCACCCGTTATCGGTGTTGATATCAGTTCCGCCTACGTCAAGATGGTTGAATTGAGTTCTGCCGGTAGAGGGGCGTATAAATTGGAGGGTTACGCAATTGCCCCGCTCGCTAAAGACGCAGTCGTCGATGGCAATATCGCTGAGCTGGATGCTGTGGCTGATGCGATTAAACGAGCATGGAAACTCCTGGGTAGCAAGGAAAAACGTGCGGCTTTAGCCTTGCCCGCCGCTGCTGTTATCAGCAAAAAGGTGTTGATGACAGGCGGTCTGCGAGAAGAAGACCTGGAGTTGCAGGTCGAGGCGGAAGCTAATCAATACATCCCGTTTTCGCTGGATGAAGTTAATATCGACTTTCAGGTACTGGGTCCGGCGCCCAATAACCCAGACGAGGTGGAAGTGCTGATTGCAGCTTCCCGCAAGGAAAAGATTGAAGACCGTGTAGCGGCGGCCGAAGGTGCAGGCCTCAAGGTGATTGTTATGGATGTTGAGACCTATGCCACCGAGGCAGCCTATTCGATGATCAATAAGCAACTGCCAAACAATGGCGCCGACCAGACGGTGATGATTGTTGATATCGGCGCAACACTGATGCACATTGATGTGCTGCATGATAATGAGTCTGTTTACACGCGCGAGCAGAGTTTTGGCGGCGCTCAATTGACGCAGGAAATACAGCGCCGTTATGGACTTACCCCAGAAGAAGCCGAGATTGCCAAGCGCAAGGGCGGATTACCTGACAGCTATGAATCGGAAGTGCTGCAGCCGTTTGTGCAAAGCCTGGCGATGGAGGTTGCCAGGGCGCTGCAGTTTTTCACCAGTTCAACGCAATATAATCGAGTCGATCATATCGTTCTTGCCGGTGGCTGCGCGGCCATTCCAGGTGTCAGCGTAATGGTGCAGGAGCGCACTCAGGTGAACACGATCGTTGCCAATCCATTTCATGATATTGCCATCAATCAAAGAATCAAGGGTCAGCAGGTCGCGTCGGACTCACCTTCCCTGTTGATTGCCTGCGGACTTGCCATGCGGAGCTTTGACTCATGATTCGCATCAACTTACTTCCCCACCGTCAGATAAAACGTGCTGAACGTCAACGTC
The DNA here is from genome assembly GCA_002842135.1 of Betaproteobacteria bacterium HGW-Betaproteobacteria-8. Next base: position 25,664 of record PHCD01000006.1, read on the forward strand.
AGTTCAACTTGATGCTGGTTGCTACAGCGGTTGCTGCTGGTGCAATCATATTTTTGGGAAACACGTTCATAGGTGCACAGGTGAGTTCCCAGCTTGAACGCAACCAGCGTCTGGAAACTGCAAACGCAAAGCTGGATAAGGAAATTGAGGAAATCAAAGAGCTAAAGGCTCAAATCAGCAGCGTGCTGGAGCGTAAGCAGATCGTAGAAAACCTGCAAACCAATCGTAGCCAGGCTGTGGTGGTTCTGGATGAACTGAGCCGGCAATTGCCAGAAGGTACCTACCTGAAACTGATCAGTCAGAAGGGTAGTGTGATTGATCTGGAAGGTATTGCCGATACAAACGCTCGCATTGCAACATTGGTGCGAAATCTGGGTAATTCGCAATGGATGGAGCAGCCTAACCTGGTCCAGATTCAAGCCGTGAATATTGGCAATATCAAGTACAACGACTTCAAGATGAATGTAAGGCTCAAGGTGCAGCAGGCACCTGAAGTGGAAGAGCCGAAGAAAGTCAGGGGGAAAAAGTCATGAAGTTTGAGGACTTTAACAATATTGACTTCAAGAATGCAGGCAATTTGCCCTTGCCGGTCAAAAGCGTACTTCTGCTGGGACTATTCATCATATTGTTGGGCGCTGGCTACTGGTTTGTCTGGAAGCCTGCTGGAGAAGAGTTGGATGCGGCTCAAGCGAAAGAGGCTGAGTTGAAGGATGTGTTCCTTAATAAAAAAAGGCAGTCTATTAATCTGGAGGCGTATAAGGAGCAGATGGTAGAGATTGAGCGCACGTTTGGCGCTTTGCTCAAACAGTTGCCGGATAAATCACAGATGGATGGTTTGCTGACAGATATCAACCAGGTCGGCTTGGCCCGTGGCCTGGAGTTTGAATTATTCAAGCCGGGTAAAGAAGTAATTGGTGATTTTTATGCAGAGATGCCTATTCAGATCAAGGTGATCGGTAGCTATCATGATTTGGGTGCGTTTGCGACGGATGTGTCCAAGCTTTCCCGTATCGTGACATTGAATGACCTGGTTATTTCGAGTGCGGCGGTTAAAAAAGGCAAGGATAGTGGAGAGTCTGCAGATGCATCCAGCCTGATGATGGATGCGGTAGCCAAGACTTATCGCTACCTTGATGCAAGTGAAATCGCAAGCAAGCGTGAAGCGGAAATGAAAGCTAAAAAAGGCGCAAAAAAATAGTTGGGGCTAAAAAACAATGGGCGGGATGATTAACAACATAATGAAGGGCGCTGAATGAAATTAAGATATATATTGCTTATTCAGCTTTGTGCTCTTCTGGCGGCATGTCAGGGCGAGAAAGGGGACGACCTTGACAAGTTCATGGCTGAATCAGCCAAGGATATGCGCGTAAGAGTAGAACCATTGCCAGAAGTGCTGCCCTACATACCGATGGAGTACAACGCGGATGGAACCTTGATTAATCCTTTCAAGGCTCGTAAGGCGATTTCGGAGGGTGCAGGCAAATTGCAGCCGAATATGAATCGCCCGAGAGAGCCGCTGGAAGCCTATCCGCTGGAAAGCCTCAAATTTGTTGGATCTATAGAGAAACTCAAGCTGAAGTATGGGTTGATTCAAACACCTGATGAGAGCGTACAGCAGGTTAAAGTGGGGAATTACATGGGGCAGAATTTCGGTATGGTTACAGAAATTACCGAGTCAGGGGTGGTTCTTAAGGAAATCGTACAGGATGAATTGACCGGCGACTGGGTTGAAAGAACTGCAAACGTAGATTTGCAAGATTAGGGGTGGGAAAGATGAACATTATTAAAATAACGTTGCTAAAAGCGTTCGGCATATTGTCTCTTGCGTGTCTGAGTTTGACAGCAACCGCAGAAGAAACAGCGGCAAATAAAATCGAAAAAATTGATTTTGCCGGGATGTCTGGCGACAAAGTATCCATCACGATTACAACGACGAATCCACTGGCAAATCCACCGGCTGGATTTACCATTAAAACCCCACCCAGGATTGCACTGGATTTCCCCAATACAGTTAATGGCATGCAAAAAAACAGCCTGGTGGCCGATCAGGGCGTGTTGAAAACTGTCAATCTTGCCCAAGCAAAAGACCGGACAAGGGTGGTGCTGAATTTAACTAAATCCACAGGCTATACAACGGAGATCAAGGGCAATCAGACCATCATATTGCTGCAATCCAATACAGTGGCAGCCAGCCCTGCCGGGGCGGTGACAAAATTTGCTGAGGCTAAGGTAGGTGATACGACGCATAACATCAGTAATGTGGATTTCCTCCGAGGCCAGAATGGCGAGGGTCGTGTCATGATAGATCTTTCTGATGCTTCCACCGGAATTAACATCAGGGAACAGGGCAGGAAAATCCTGGTTGATTTTGTTAACACGGAAATCCCGTCCAATCTCGAGCGCCGTTTGAATGTCACAAACTTTAATACGCCCGTGCTCTATATAGACACTCTTAAACAGGGCAGGAATGTACGCATGGTGATTGAGCCTAAGGGTAATTGGGAACAATCTGCATACCAGGCGGACAAGCGCTTCATTATTGATGTACGCCCCATCATTGAAGACCCGAACAAACTGGTGCAGGGTAGCAAGCCTGGCTACGCAGGTGAGAAGCTCTCCCTCAATTTCCAGAACATTGATGTGAGGTCAGTATTGCAGGTAATTGCTGATTTTACCGGCCTGAACATCATTACCAGTGAAACGGTCGCCGGTAACCTGACACTGCGACTCAAGGACGTGCCTTGGGATCAGGCGCTGGATATCATCATGCAAAGCAAAGGCCTGACCATGCGCAAGACGGGCAATGTGATATGGGTTGCGCCAGCCGATGAAGTTGCGGCCAAGGAAAAACTGGCCTTGGAAGCCTCTCAGCAGATAGAAGACCTGGAACCTATGCGCACTGAGGTCTTCACCTTGCGCTATCAGAAAGCTGAAGATCTCAAGAACCTGATCAGCGACGAGAAACAGAAAATTTTGTCCAAGCGCGGTAGCGCAGTAGTCGATACCAGAACCAATACGGTATTCGTGCAGGATACGCCGCGCCACCTGGAAAATGTGCAGAGCATCATCAACAAGACCGATATCCCGATCAAGCAGGTCATGATCGAATCCCGCCTGGTGATTGCAGATGAAGGCTTCAGCAAGACATTGGGTGCCCGTTTCGGTATCAATCAGCTTGGCACTCCCGGGCAGAATCGTTTGGTTACCAGCGGCACCATCGGCAACCGGTTCACGGAAATCGCGGCAGACGGCACGGCGACTATGGGCAACCGCATGGGTACGCAAATGCCCGCTACAGCTACTGGAACCGATGCGACTATTTTTGGTGTCAGTTCGGATGGGCAGCCAGACCTGATGTCCAACTTGCCTGTGGCTAATGCTTTCGGTAACTTTGCTTTCAGTCTGTTCCGTTTGCCAGCAGGCTTCCTGCTGAATCTGGAACTCTCTGCGATGGAGACCGATCAGCGTGGCAAGGTGGTGTCCAGTCCGCGGGTAACCACAGCCAATCAGCAGAAAGCCAGGATCGAACAGGGTACTGAGATTCCATACCAGGCTGCAACCAGCAGTGGTGCGACCAGTATCCAGTTCAAGGAAGCCACCTTGAGCCTGGATGTGACGCCGCAGATCACGCCGGATGACAAGATCATCATGGACCTGCTGGTCAAGAAGGATCGTGTTGGTCAGATTTTCGCCGGTGTGCCATCTATCGAAACGCAGCGTGTACAAACGCAGGTGCTGGTGGCTAACGGAGAAACTGCTGTGCTGGGTGGTATCTATGAACAGACTGTGCGGAATGACGTGGACAAGGTGCCATTCTTCGGCAATTTGCCAGTCCTGGGCCATCTGTTCAAGCGTACCAGCAGGACAGATGAAAAAACCGAACTGCTGATCTTTATCACTCCCAGAGTTCTGGATGAGAATCTGAGTCTGCGGTAGAAGTATGCAGCTATAGTCATAATCTGACAGCAAAGCATTAATCACTTAAAATACCTGCCATCTACTGGTGGGTATTTTTTATTGTGGGAAACATATTTTTTGTCGGATTGATGGGGGCAGGTAAAACAACTGTCGGACGTTTGCTCGCCAAGCATCTCAATAAAGAATTTTTTGATACGGATCATGAGATTGAACGCCGTACCGGGGTCAACATCCCCCTGATTTTTGAGCTGGAAGGAGAGGCTGGCTTTCGGCGTCGTGAATCGGCTGTGATAGAAGAACTTACTCATTCTGACAATATAGTGCTGGCCACCGGCGGCGGTGCGGTACTTTTGCCTGAGAATCGGGAGAACCTTAAACGGCATGGGGTAGTGATCTACCTGCGCGCCAATGTTAATGAGTTGTGGATGAGGACGCGTAACGATAAAAACCGCCCCCTGCTGCAAACAGAAAATCCACGGCAGAAGCTTGAGCAGTTGTTTGAGCAGAGAGATCCGCTCTATCGGGAAGTGGCGACGATTGTTGTCGATACCGGCGGACAGGCAGTCGGCAGTATTGTCCATGAGATAGAAAAACGATTGAATCAGATTCAAGCCCAAGGGCAGGCGCAGGCTGAGATTCCAGTTGGACTGGATTCCCGGCAAAAGTCCTAGAATAACCTCCCAGAATAACCGATAGCAAAGTCAAATATCTCAAATGCAAACTCTTAACGTAGCACTGGGCGACAGAAGTTACCCGATACACATAGGCAGCCAGATTCTGGCCAAGGCCGAACTGATTCTGCCGCACCTTAAGCGCAAACAGGTCGCTATAGTAACCAATACCACTGTCGCACCGCTGTATCTGGATGTTATTGCGCAAGCTTTAAGGACCGCAGGCGTCGACGTCATATCGATTGTTCTTCCTGATGGCGAAGCTTACAAAAACAGTGATACGCTGAACCTGATCTATGACGCGTTGTTGCAGAATCGCTGCGAGCGCAATACAACCCTTATTGCACTTGGTGGAGGCGTGATCGGCGATTTGACGGGTTATGCCGCTGCCACCTATTTGCGTGGCGTACCATTCATTCAGGTGCCGACCACGCTACTTTCACAAGTGGATTCCTCAGTTGGCGGGAAAACCGGCATCAATCATCCGCTCGGCAAGAACATGATAGGTGCCTTCTATCAACCGCAAGTCGTATTGGCCGATATCGCTACCCTCAATACCTTACCTGCACAAGAGCTTGCTGCTGGAATGGCTGAAGTCATCAAGTACGGATTGATTCGTGACAGCGACTTTTTTGACTGGATAGAGTGCAATATCCAGAAACTCAATGCACTTGACCCTGATGCAATGAGCTACGCCATATATCGTTCATGCCAGAATAAGGCGGAGGTGGTTGCTGCAGACGAGCGGGAGAGTGGGGAGCGGGCATTGCTTAATTTGGGCCATACTTTCGGCCATGCGATTGAAAATGCCATGGGTTACGGCGTCTGGCTGCATGGTGAGGCCGTGGCAGCAGGCACCATGCTGGCTGCCGATCTTTCCCGCCGTTTGGGGTGGCTTAGTGAAAGTGAAGTTCAGCGTATCCGCCAGTTGTTCCAAACTGCCCGGTTGCCGGTCGATGCGCCGGATCTGGGTGTGGAACGCTATCTGGACCTCATGGGGCTGGATAAAAAAGTGGCGGATGGCAAGATTCGTCTGGTACTGCAACAGGGTATCGGTAAATCGATACTGACCAGCGATTACGATGCCGAAGCGCTCAGGCAAACGTTAGCAACAACAGCACATGGCTGAGCTTGCCATTTACGCGGCAAATCCGGAACAAAGCCGCGGGCGCGTCTATCAGGAACCAGCGCCGTATGGCCGTAACCAGTTTCAGCGTGATCGCGACCGCATCATTCATTCCAGCGCTTTCCGCCGTCTGGAATACAAAACCCAGGTTTTCGTCAATCACGAAGGTGACCTGTTCCGAACCCGGCTGACCCATAGCCTGGAAGTCGCGCAAATCGCACGCGCCATCGCACGTAATCTTCAGCTACAGGAAGACCTGGTGGAAGGCATAGCGCTGGCCCATGATCTCGGGCATACACCATTTGGTCATGCAGGGCAGGATGCGCTCAACGAGTGCATGAAAGACCATGGCGGCTTTGAACATAACCTGCAGTCGCTACGCGTGGTTGATTATCTGGAACAGCGATATGCTGACTTTGACGGGTTGAATCTCAGTTTTGAGATGCGTGAGGGCATTCTCAAGCATTGCTCAATCAAGAATGCAAAATCTCTGGGCGATGTCGGTAAACGATTTCTCAAAAAGCAGCAGCCCTCACTGGAAGCGCAGGTCACTAATCTCGCGGATGAGATTGCCTACAACAACCACGATGTCGACGATGGTTTGCGCTCAGGCCTGATTACCTTGGATCAGTTGTCAGAAGTGCAGATATTCGCCGAACATCTACATCAGGTCAGGCAGCTATATCCGCAGCTTGAAGGTCGGCGTCTGATACACGAGACCGTCAGGCGCATGATCAATGCCCAAGTGGTGAATCTATGCCAGCATAGCAGTCAGCTCATTCAAGATGCAAAACCGCAGAGTGTGGATGATGTGCGTTTGCAGCCGCCATTAATAACTTTCAGTGCCGGCATGCAGCAGCAGCAAGTCGAGCTCAAGCGTTTCCTGCGCAGCAAACTTTATCAGCATTATCGTGTTAATCGCATGAGCGCCAAAGCACGGCTCGTCATTCGAGAGCTGTTCATGGTGTTTATTCAAGACCCGGGCCTGATGCCGGACGAGTTCAGGGCTTATGCAGAAAAAGACCACCCTCGCGCGGTTGCCGACTACATCGCCGGTATGACAGATCGCTTTGCAATCCGCGAATATCGACGCCTGTTTGCTATTGAGGAGCAGTCTCTTTAGTTAAAAGATACTGGGAGAAGAGGCATAAATAGTTTATTTATAAGTATTTTTAATGCCCTGAAAATCAGGTGGATAAATTCTTTGGTCATATAGTGTTGCAAAAAAACAACATTGCACCAAAAAGAGTCATAAAACCGCAGCATTTTCTTGCGATGCGCACTTTGGCTTTGGCATACTAGATACACCTTTCCGCAAGGGGAGTTCGCGAACTCTGTTATTGGGTTTGTGAAGCAAGTTTGAGAAAACTTGTTGATATATGGCAAGTTTGATTAAAACTTGCTAAATAATAGGCAAGCTTGATAACAGCAAATTAAACGCAACAGGAGATAGTTATGAATAAGAAATTAGGTATGGCAGTTGCTGGTGCCGTTATGGCATTCGGCGCTTCAGCCGCTAACGCTGGTATCACCATTCCAGCCGGCGACTGGACCATCGACATCGGTGGTAACGTAAACGCTTACTACACCAACACACGCTTCGACGGCGACCTGGATACAGATGGAAGCGGCAATTTCGGTAACGATAATGCCAACACC